>WFQA01000080.1 GCA_015487255.1 Paracoccaceae bacterium
ATTTTACCTTTGAACGCGATTGTTCCACAATCACGGCCGCAAAGGTAAAATAGCTAAGTGGTTAAAATGAAATGTAAAATGCTTTGGCAATAAGCGATGGGCAGATCAAGCCCTGCGCAAGGTTATTGGTTGCCGCCACTGTTGCCAAACAATGCGGCCTCGATCGCCGCCTGCTTTAACGCCTTGGATTTGTTGATGGTTTCCTGATACTCCGCCTCGGGGTCGCTATCATAAACCACCCCGCCACCGGCCTGCACATATAGCATCTGATCCTTGATCACGGCTGTACGCAGGGCAATGCAGATATCCATATCGCCATTGGCGGAGAAATAGCCAAAACCGCCGCCATAAACTCCGCGTTTTTCGGATTCCAGCTCGTCGATGATCTGCATCGCCCGCACTTTTGGCGCGCCCGAAACCGTGCCCGCCGGCAGGCCGGCAAGCAGCGCGCTCAGGGCGTCGTGCTCGTCACTCAGCTCGCCGACCACGTTGGAAACGATATGCATCACATGGGAATAGCGCTCGATGATGAATTGCTCATTGGGGTTGACGGTGCCGGTCTTGGCCACCCGCCCCACATCATTGCGGCCCAGATCGAGCAGCATCAGGTGCTCGGCGCGTTCTTTCGGGTCATTGAGCAGGTCTTTTTCCAGCGCTTGATCCTCGGCCTCGCTGGCGCCGCGCGGCCGGGTGCCGGCGATCGGGCGGATGGTGACCTGCGCGCCCTTGACCTGCACCAGAATCTCCGGGCTGGCCCCAACGATCTGATACTTGCCGAAATTGAAATAAAACATATAGGGCGAGGGGTTGGTGCGCCGCAATGCGCGGTAAAGTGTAAAGGGCGGCAGGGTGAATGCCTGCTTCCAGCGCTGGCTCGGCACCACCTGAAATATATCACCGGCGCGGATGTAATCTCTGGCCTTTTCGACCATGGCAAAATATTCCGCCTTGCTCATATTGCTGACCGGCTCGGCGGATGTCCCTTCCGCCACCGTGCTGATGCCCGCCACCGCCGGGCGGTCCAGCTCGCGCAGGGCATCGGCCACCCGCTCGGCGGCTTGCGCATAGGCGGCGCGCGCCTCCAGCCCCGAATTGGCCCAGGCCGGAGAGATCACCGTCACCTCGCCCTTGACCCCGTCAACCACCACCACCACCGAGGGGCGCTGCATGACCGCATCGGGCAGGCCGAGTGGGTCGGGGTTGATATCGGGCAGGTGCTCGACCAGCCGGATCATGTCATAGCCCAGAAAGCCAAACAGCCCGGCGGCCATCGGCGGCAGCCCCTCGGGCAGCTCGATGGCGCTTTCGGCCAGCAGGGCGCGCAGGCTGGTCAGCGGGTCGGTGGGTTCGTCAACAAAGGCGGTTTCATCATAGCGCGCCTGCCGGTTGAGCCGGGCTTTGTCACCATGGCACTGCCAAACCAGATCGGGCTTCATGCCGATGATCGAATAGCGCCCGCGCACCTCGCCGCCAGTGACCGATTCCAGTATAAAACTGTCTTTTCGGCCCTGGGTGAGCTTGAGCATCAGCGATACCGGGGTATCGAGATCGGCAACTATCCGCGCCCAGACGACTTGGTTTTTCCCGGCTTTGAACGCGGCAGTGAATTCATCAAGACCGGGCTTAATTTGGGACATGTCTCGGGCCTCCGGCACCGCCAAGGCCGCCGTTGAGCACCTGATCGATGATGGACTGGTTGACGGTGATCTCGGTATTGGCAACCACGCCGTTGGCGTAAAGGATATAAAGGTCGGTGGCGATATCGGCGCGCATCTGGCTATCGGCCTGCGCCATGAAGGCCTTGCCATTTTCGGATTGCGGGTCAAACGGGCTGATGCTGTTGACCTGCACGATATAAGCCCCGGTTTCCGACGGGTAGGTTTTGACCTCGTCCAGATCCTGCTCGAACAGCTGCTGCCCGACCAGTGGCGGCAGGCCTGTGGGGGGGGCTGTGCGGGTGATGCCGGTTTCGGTATCGGGTGTAAGGCCGATGGCGATCAGGGTGCCGCCCAGATCAGCCCCGGCTTCGACCCGGGCTTGCAGCTCATCGGCATATTCCTGCACGCGTTTGACCGTGGCCACGCGGGTGGCTCCCGCAATCGCCAGGTCACGGGCCTCGCTCAGGGGTTTGAGCCGGGATTCGATGATCTCGTCCACCCGCAAAACCATGATACTGCCGCTTTCCAGCTCGATCAGGTCTCGCTCTTCCCCCGGCTCGGCGGCCAGCGCCTCGGCCACAAAGGCCTGATCCGAGGCGATAGCTTCGGTGGATTCGGCATTAAAGTCGATGTTGCGCAACTCCATATCGGTTTCATCCGCCAGCTCTTCAAGGCTGGCTCCGCTGGCGATCAGGTCATCTATATCGCCGATCATGGTCAGCATCAGCGTGCCGGCCTGCTCGGCGGCGAGACTGGTGCGGATATCATCGGCAACATCCGCCAGTTTCAGGTTTTGCTCCTGAATCGCGGCATTGACCCGGTAAAGCGTTGGCCCGTCTTCGGTATCCACCGGGCCAAACATGCCGGTCTCGTTGCTGGCAAACAGCAGCTCGCTCGCCGCTTCTGGCAACTGCCCGGCGCGGACAACCCCAAGCTGGGTTATGTGCAGGTTAAGCTGGTATTCGTCAGCGATATCCTGAAAAGACGCTTCACCGGATTCGATGCGGGCCAGGGCATCAAGCGCCTCTTGCTCGGTGGGGAAGTAGAGCCGGTCAAGGATGCGCTGCGCCGGGGTGTTGAACTGCGCGGTCTGGCGCAGGTAGAAATCCCGCACCTCCTCGTCGCTGATGTCAATCAGGCCGGTGATGATCTCCGGGGTCAGGATCGCATAGGTGATCCTGCGGGTCTCGGGGGTGGTGAATTCATCCGGGTTGGCGTCATAATAGGCCTGGATGGCGGCTTCATCGGGGGGGGGTGTTTCGGTGGTCAGCACGCGCTCGTCTATTTCGGCCCAGAGGATATCACGGGTCTCACCGATGAAATCGAGCAGAACGCGCGCGGCGGTGTCTTGCGGGCCGACCCCGGCTGAAATGGCGCTGTTGATCAGGTTTTGCGCTTCATCCTCGCGCAGCAGGTTTTCAAATTCCTCCCGGCTCATGCGCTGCTGGTTGAGCACCAGATCATAGGTGGCTTCCGAGAAAATCCCCTCGGCGATCTGAAAGGCCGGATTGGCCAGCAGGGCGTCGCGCACCGCCGCATTGCCCACCGAAATCTTCAGCCGGTCGGATTCATTGGCCAGGGCGCGCAGGGTGATCTGGCGGCGCAGGCTGGTTTGGTCTATGCCAAAACTGAGGGCCTCTTCAGTGGTGAGGTTGCGGCCGAGCTGCTCGGAGGTGAAGCGGATATCCTGCTGAAAATCGTTGATAAAACGCTCTGCGGTGATCTCCTGATCGCCCACGGTGGCCACGGCGGTGCCGCCGGTGGTCTGAAAGGCACCGGTCAGGCCAAAGCCGCCAAGGCCGATGATCAGCAGGCCGATGATGACCCACATCACAATCCCTTTTTTCTTCTTGCGTGTTTCGCTCATATGCCTAACCCCTGTGAAACTGTTGGGTTTGTTTTATGATGTGGCAAAGGGCGTGACAAGAGCAAAGGGCCGCCCCTGGGCTGCCGGGGGTCGATTATGAGGGGCATCGAGCCCCTCATAATCGATGCGCCCCAAAGGGCGCGGGGCGCAAGCGATTGCTGGCGTGATTTGTCAGCAGGCTTGTGTTAGGGTCTGGTATGGAAAAACATGGCTTTGAAGATGCGGCGGTGGCGGCGGTTTTTGCCGGCTATCCGGCCAGGGAGCGCAAGGCGTTGCTGGCGTTGCGCTCACGAATATTTGAGGTGGCAGCGAAGAATGGCATCGCGTTGAGTGAGGCTCTGCGCTGGGGCCAGCCCGCCTATCTTGCTGCCAAAGGCTCGACTATTCGCCTCGGCCTGCCCAAAACCGGCGGCTGTGCGATTTATGCCCATTGCCAGACCACGCTGATCTTTGATTTGCGCCTTTTGGCCCCGGAGCTGCGCTTTGAAGGCAACCGCGCGGTGCATTTTAGCGGCGCCGAGCCCCCATCCGATGCGCTTGACCTGCTCATTCACAACGCGCTGACCTATCATATGGCTTGACGTTTTATCAGGGGCGGGCGATAGCAGCGCCATGGCACCTGCACCGATCCTTACCCTATCCGATATTATGCTCACCTTTGGCGGTAAGCCGCTGTTTGACGGGGTGGAGTTGACCGTGCATGCGGGTGAGCGCATCTGCCTTGTGGGGCGCAATGGCTCGGGCAAATCAACCCTGCTCAAGGTGATGGCCGGGCTGGTGGAGCCGGATGCGGGCGGGCGGTTTGTGCAGCCCGGCAAGGCGGTGGCCTATATGGCGCAGGATCCTGATTTTTCCGGCTTTGAAACCCTGTTTGACTATGCCACGGCCGGGCTGGACCCGGCGGATTATTACCGGGTGGAAATCGCGATGGAGGGGATCAGGCTTGACCCGTCCATCCGCTGTGAGGCGGCCTCGGGCGGGGAGCGGCGCCGCGCGGCGATTGCGCAGATATTGGCAAGCGAGGCGGACCTGCTGCTGCTGGACGAGCCAACCAACCACCTTGATATCGAGGCGATTGCCTGGCTGGAGGGGCATCTTGCGCAAACCCGCAAAGCCTTTGTGCTGATCTCCCATGACCGCACCTTTTTGCGCGCGCTCACCCGCACCACGCTCTGGGTGGATCGCGGCATCGTGCGCCGCCAGAATCGCGGCTTTGAGGGGTTTGAGGAATGGCGCGACAAGGTTTTTGAAGACGAGGACATGCAGCGCCACAAGCTCAAACGCCTGATCAAGGCCGAGGCGCGCTGGGCGGTTGAGGGGATATCAGGCCGTCGCAAGCGCAATATGGGCCGGGTGCGGCGCTTGCAGGAAATGCGGGCCGAGAAAGCCGCCGAGATCAAGCAGGTCGGCAGTGCGGCGATGGCATTTGAGGGCGGGCCAAAATCGGGGCGCCTGGTGGTGGAGGCCCGCGATATTTCCAAGGCTTATGACAAGCCGATCGTGCAGGATTTCAGCCTGCGAATAATGCGCGGCGACCGGGTGGCGCTGGTTGGTCCCAATGGCACCGGCAAAACCACATTGCTGAAAATCCTCACCGGAGAGCTGGCCCCGGATAGCGGCAGCATCAAGCTTGGCACCAATCTTTCATTGGCGGTGTTTGACCAGAACCGCGAGGCGCTCAACCCCGGGCAATCGCTCTGGGAGGCGCTGACCGAAGACCCGGCTTTGGGGGTTTCGGGCAAAAACGACCAGGTGATGGTGCGGGGCAAGCCGCGCCATGTAGTGGGCTATCTGAAGGATTTTCTGTTTAGCGAGGCACAGGCCCGCGCCCCCATTCGCAGCCTTTCGGGCGGTGAAAAAGCCCGGCTGCTGCTGGCGCGGATCATGGCGCAGGAAAGCAACCTGCTTATTCTGGACGAGCCAACCAATGATCTTGATGTCGAAACGCTTGATCTGTTGCAAGAGCTGATTGACGATTACGATGGCACGGTTTTGCTGGTCAGCCATGATCGGGATTTTCTGGACCGGGTTGCCAATACCACCATCGCCATGGAGGGCAACGGGCAGGCCATTGTATATGCCGGCGGCTGGAGCGATTACCGCAGCCAGCGTGGGGCGGTGGATGAGGCTATACCTTCGAAAGCCAAGAAGAAACCGGCACCGCAACCCGCGACACTTGCGCAAAAATCCACCCTGAGCTTCAAGCAGGAGCACCGCTTGAAAGAGCTGCCTGCGCTGATTGAAAAGCTCGAAGCCGAGATTGCCAGGCTTGAAGAGCTTTTGGCCGACCCGGGGCTTTTCGCAGCCGACCCGGCCAAGTTTCAAAAAGCCAGCAATGCGCTGGCTGCGCGCCATGGGATGCTGCAAAATGCCGAGGGAGAATGGATGGAGCTTGAAGAGCTAAGCGCGGGTCAGAGCCAATTGCCAAAGGGGTGACGGGCCAGATAAATGGCGTGTCTTATGACGGTTAAACGCCCCGGTAAGGGTGCCGGAGGGCTGTTGAAACGATCCATTGAAAACGAAAGACTGTCAATGGTGTTTAGCCGGTAAGGTTTGTGCCTTTCGGCAAAAGGCAGTTTCCTGAACTCGTCAGTTGATCTGGATTTTTCTCCAGATGTGTGGTCCCAGTTTGTGATGGGTTGGGTTATAGGATATACTGTATACCAAACCTAAGACGGGTTTTACGCCGAAGTCATGGTCATATTCGACAAACCACAGATGCGGAATGCGATGTGATTAACGCTTGGTTGGTTTTGATTATGGCAAACCATATTGGCGATCGGCAGGTTATTCGCGAGGCTCTGCAGCTTGCCGAAAACGTGCTTGAGCATTAACGGGGGGCGCGCCCTCCAGCCACAAAGAAAAACAACCCGATATGCAAACCAAAACACTGACTGACAGAAAGAGCACCGGCTCGGCAATTCTTGGCAAGGAGCGGGCGTATATTTCCTCTTACGCGGGACCGTCCGGGTTTCATTGGCTGGTAAACGGGCTGATGGGTGGTATGCAATTGCCTGGCGTGTTGACCGAGATGCGCTATGATATCGAGGCGCTGCAACTCCAGATCATGCGTCTCAGGAAACAAAAATTCGGGGCCAGCTCGGAAAAGGTCGAGCGTGAGATTGAGCAGTTGGAACTGGCGCTGGAGGGGCTTGAGGTTG
>WFQA01000081.1 GCA_015487255.1 Paracoccaceae bacterium
TTGCGGCGGAAGAAATACGTTTCCACCTCAAGCTGCTGGATGTTCAGCTCGCCGGCGGCGATTTTATTATGCACCCATTGGTGGGAAGGATTAAAGCGCCGCACATGGCCCGCCATTGCCACCATGCCGGTTTCCTGCTGCACCCGCACCAGCTCCTGGCTATCCGCAAGGTTATCCGCCATCGGAATTTCGATCAGCACATGTTTGCCAGCGCGCATACAGGCGATCGCCTGTTTGGCATGCATCTGGGTCGGGGTCGACAGGATCACCGCATCCACGTCATCCCGCGCCAGGCTTTCTGCCAAATCAACAGTTGCATGGGCAATGCCACGCGCCGCCGCAAAGGCCTCGATCGTTTCGCGGGTGCGGCCCACAACCGAGGTCACCTCGACCCCTTCGATATTACCGAGCGCGTCCAAATGCTTCATGCCAAATGCACCCGCCGCCCCTGCTACACAAATTTTCATCTCTCTCACTCCGCTTTGCTGGAAAAATCCAATAGCTCCAAAATACTGTCGGCCTGCGCCCTAAAGCCGGCTTCATCCATGTCATCCAGCCCCAAATCTCCGATCATCTGCTGCCATCCGGCGGATGCTTCCGACATTGTGTTATTCAGGCCCAGTTGCGCAACCGTAAGGGCGGCCTCGCGCATTTCGGCAGCCCGGCGCGGCCCGTGTTTTATCATGCGCTCCAGCATATATTCCAGCCGCTGCCCCCAGCCAAAGGTGGGGAAGGATTTTTCCAGCGAGGCCAGCACTTCCTCCTTCACCCCGGCTTTGCGTGCTGATAAAAAACACTCCGCCACCAGCGCTTCCATGCCCTTAAACATCACCGACCTTATCAGCTTGATCGTTGCCGCCGCGCCGATTTCTTGCGAAACCACCCGCGCGCACATGCCAAGCGCTTCCATAACCTCCAGCGCCTCGTCAGCCTGCTCGCAACTGATCAAAACCGGTGTTTTGTGCTGCGCCGGTTCAATCGGGCCCATAATGGCGACATCGACATAGCAGCCTCCGGCGCGGTTTATTATCGCCGCTGCCTGCTTTTTGGTGTCAGGCGCGCAGGAATTGCAATCAAAGTAGAAACAGCCTTGGCCGATCCCTTTTGCAGCGCGGCGCGCGGCGTCAACCGCCTGATCTGCGGTCACCACTGAAAACACCAGCCTTGCGCCTTTTACGCTCTCAGCGGCACGCTCGAACCCTTCTATATTGGCACGTTTGAAATCTGCCAGCTTTTGCTGCCGTGCCTCTGATCCAAGTGTGGTCTTGAGGTCAAACGCCCGCATCTCCACGCTGTGCTCTTTAGCAAGCCCTTTGGCAATGGCGGCGCCGGCCTCACCAAATCCGATAAAGCCGATCGCGCCGGTAAACGGGGGTTTTTTTGCCTCAGGCATGGGCCAATCCGGATGCTCCTTAGTTGGGCCTTGCTAGCACAGGTTTTGGCGGAAAAATAATAAAATGACCCCCCGACCTATTCATTTTTCAAATAGGATCGGCTTAAAAAACCGCACCCAGATCGCGCAGCAAGGATAGAAAAAGAGATTGCGTGGCGGTTGGTTGCCAGCCTTGCCGCAATGTGATGCCAATATCGCGATGCGTGTTCGGTATTTCAAAATCCAGCCGGCAAAACAGCCCCAGTTGCTCCACATGTTTCATCTGATGCGCCGATATTATTGCCAGCCGGTCACTCCCGACCAAAAGCCCCCTGACCAGCACCAACGAGCTGGTTTCAACAATATGGCGCGGGCAATCTCCCGCAAACATGGCCTCAAACAAGGCGCGCGTCGGGGTGCCTGCGCGCGGAACCGCCCAACCAAATTCCGACAGGTCTTTCAGCGACAGATCTGCCTGCCGTGCCAGCGGGTGCCCTGATCGGGCGGCAATGACCAGCGGGTCCTGAAACAGAGGCTCCTGCACCACATCGCCAACCGGAAGGGATGAGCGCAGGGCACCGATCAACAGGTCTATCTCGCCATGCCGCAGCCCGTGCAGCAGGTCATCATAAGGCCCGTCAATTACGCTGATATCCACGTTGGGCTGGCGCTCCAGCAGTGTATTGATCGCACGGGGTAAAATTTCGGCCCGCGCCAATGGCATGGTGCCGATTACAATACGCCCGCTATCAGCACCGCGCCAGGCCTTCAATTCATCCAATCCCTGCTCGAGTTCGGCAAATGCCAAGCGCGCAAAACGCGCCAGCTCTTTTGCTGGCGGGGTCAGCTCGATGCCCAGATTGATCCGGCTAAACATGGTTATGCCCGCCAGTTTTTCGAAGTCGCGCGCTGTGCGGTGCAATGATGGCTGGGATATGCCAACCGCACGGGCCGCCAGGGAAAAATTTCCCGCTTTGGCCACCGCGATCAAGGCCCGAAGCTGGGCCGAGGTCATGAGCCGGTCAAACCGCCGAAAGCCCTGACCTTGCTTGCGCAGGCTCATTCTCAAAGCCACCTTTGCGCCGCTTTGGACCAAATCCAGCGCCCGCGCCACCCGATGAAGAAATATCTCGCCCGGGGCATTCAAATACATCCCCCGACCGGCCCGGTCAAAAAGGGGGGTGCCAACAAGATGTTCCAGCTTGGACAGCGCCTGCGTAACCGCCGGCTGCGAAAGATGCACACGGTCTGCCGCCCGCGAAATGCTTTTTTGGGCCGCGATTTCGCGAAAGGCGCGCAAATGGCGTAAGTTCAGACGATAGGCTTGCACGGTGCCCTCCAGGGAAAATACTTAACCACTATAGTAAAATCTTATGAAAATGGATAGGCTTTGAAGTGGCTTTTTTTTTGGTTTTGGTCAACGATCAGTGCAACTATTCCATAGGGTAAAAAATGACACAGAAGAAAACAGCTTTGGTGATTAGTGCCCATGCGGCGGATTTCGTCTGGCGGGCTGGCGGGGCGATTGCCCTGCATCAGAAGCTTGGGTTTGAGGTCACGGTTTGCTGCCTGTCATACGGCGAGCGTGGCGAGAGTGCCAAGCTGTGGAAAGCCGGGGATACCGATATCGAGGCGGTGAAGGTCGCGCGGCGCAAGGAAGCCGAAGCCGCGGCGCAGGCTTTGGATGTGCACGATATCCAGTTTTTCGATCTCGGGGATTATCCGTTGGAAATGGGGCGCGACGCCAAATTCCGGCTGGTGGACCTGATCCGCGCCGTGCAGCCCCGTTTTATGATGAGCCACTCGCATTATGACCCCTATAACACCGACCACGCCTATGCCACCAAAGTGGCGATGGAGTGCCGGATGATCGCGCAGGCCTGGGGGCACAAGCCGGGTGAGCAGGTGCTGGGCGCGCCGCAACTTTACCTGTTTGAGCCACACCAGAGCGAGCAAATGCAATGGAAGCCGGACACGTTTCTGGACATCACCGAGGTGTGGGACAAAAAGCGCGCGGCGATTGAATCCATGCAGGGGCAGGAGCACCTGTGGCAGTTTTATACCAATTTGGCCGAGAACCGGGGCAACCATTTCAGGCGCAATTCCGGTGGCCAGGCGGGTGGGCGGCCAGCGCGCTATGCCGAGGGGTTTCAGAGCGTTTATCCGCGCACGGTGGATGAATTATGAGCGTGGTGGTGCAGGATATTCAGCGCGCCGCGCCAGAGGTGGTGAAGGCGCTTGGCCTGTGCGGTGTGGCCACGGTGCATGAGGCGATGGGGCGCGCGGGGCTGATGGCCCCAAATATGCGGCCCATTCAGCAGGGCGCACGGCTGGCGGCTTCGGCGGTTACCATCTCGGCCCCGCCAGGGGATAACTGGATGCTGCATGTGGCGATTGAGCAAGTGCAGGAGGGCGATGTGCTGGTGCTGGCCCCGACCTCGCCTTGCTCGGATGGCTATTTTGGCGACTTACTGGCGACATCCGCGATGGCGCGGGGCTGCCTTGGGCTGGTGATTGACGCGGGCGTGCGCGATGTGGCGGAGTTGCGGGAAATGGGGTTTGCGGTGTGGTCAACTGCGATTTCGGCGCAAGGCACGGTGAAGGAAACGCCGGGTTCGGTGAATGTGCCGATTGTATGCGCGGGAGCTGTGGTGAACCCGGGCGATGTGATTGTGGCGGATGATGACGGGGTGTGTGTGGTGCCTGTGGCCAAGGCCGGGGCGGTGCTGAAAGAAGCACAGGCGCGGATGGCGGCGGAAGAAGCCAAGCGGGTGCGGTTTGCGGCCGGAGAGCTGGGCTTGGATATGTATGACATGCGCAAAAGCCTGGCAAAAAAGGGGTTAAAATATGAATAACGGAATTCCATGTATGTGGATGCGCGGCGGCACGTCTAAAGGCGGGTATTTTCTTGCGGAGGATCTTCCGGCAGACACCGCCGCACGGGACCGTTTTTTGCTGGCCGCCATGGGGTCGCCCGATATACGCCAGATTGATGGCATGGGCGGCGCGGACCCGCTGACCTCAAAAGTGGCTGTAGTGCAAAAATCCGCGCGCAACGGTGTGGATGTGGACTATCTGTTTTTGCAGGTGGCGGTCGATCAGCCAATCGTCAGCGATTCCCAAAATTGTGGTAATATTCTGGCCGGCGTTGGCCCCTTTGCCATTGAGCGCGGCTTGGTAAGCGTGACGGGCGAGCAAACGCCCGTGGTTATCTATATGAAAAACACCGGCCAAACCGCCACGGCGCTGGTCGAAACGCCAGACGGGCAGGTCAGCTATGAAGGAACCGCCCGTATTGACGGGGTGCCGGGCACGGCCAGCCCTGTCGAGATTATATTTGAGGACAATGCCGGCGCCACCTGCGGGGCTTTGCTGCCAAGCGGTAATGTGGTCGATATCATTGATGGCATTGAAGTAACCCTGATTGATAACGGCATGCCCGGCGTGGTGATGCGCGCCAGCGATATGGGGATCACCGGCCGTGAGAGCCGCGACGAGCTGGACGCGGATTCCGCCCTTAAAGCCCGAATCGAAAGCATCCGCTTGCAGGCCGGACAGTTGATGGGCTTGGGAGATGTCAGCAAAATGCCGATACCGAAAATGACCATGGTCAGCCCGCCTATTGAGGGAGGCTGCATTTCTACCCGCACCTTTATTCCGCACCGCTGCCATTCTTCTATTGGCGTGCTTGGTGCGGTGAGCGTGGCCAGCACCTGCCTGCTTGAAGGCTCGGTTGCGGCTTCAATGGCGGTTATTCCGGAAGGCCCACAGAAACGCATGAGTATCGAACACCCGATCGGAGAAACCACCATCATCGCCCGGCTTGATGATCAGGGCGAGGTGGCAAGTGCCGGTGTGGTGCGCACCGCCCGCAAGCTGTTTGACGGGACGCTTTATGGATGATCTGAAGCATTTTTGCAAAGCCCCGCGCAAACCGCGCTTTACCCCGCCTGCGGGCGCGGTGGATGCCCATTGCCATGTGTTTGGTCCCGCTGCCAGCTTCCCCTTTGCCCCGAGCCGGAAATACACCCCCGTTGACGCCCCAAAAGAAAAGCTGTTTGCCTTGCGGGATCATCTCGGCTTTACCCGCAATGTGATTGTGCAGGCCACCTGCCACGGCACCGACAACTCAGCGATGGTGGATGCTTTGCAGGCCTCGGATAGCCGTGCCCGCGGCGTGGCGGTGGTGGGTGCGAACGTGTCGGATAACGGACTTGAGGCCTTGCACCGCGCGGGGGTACGCGCGGTGCGGTTCAACTTTCTCAAGCGCCTGGTGGATGACACCCCGCCCGAGATCTGTGCCATCATCGCGGCGCGTATCCAGCGGCTGGGCTGGCATGTGAATGTGTATTTCGAGAGCGAGGATTTGGCGCGGCTTGCCCCCTTTCTCATCGCGCTCCCCGGGGTGGTGGTGATAGACCATATGGGCCGCCCCGATGTGGCGGCAGGTGTAAATGGCGCGGGGTTTCAGCAGTTTTTGACCCTTCTGGACACGCATAAAAACCTCTGGGTCAAGGTTTCCTGCCCCGAGCGGCTGGGGCTTAGGGGGCGGGATTATTCAGACGTGATCCCCTTTGCCCGCACCCTGGTTGAGCGCTTTCCCGACCGTGTGTTATGGGGCACCGACTGGCCCCACCCGAACATGCACAGCCACATGCCCGATGACGGCGACCTGGTGGATGTGATCCCCGAAATTGCGCCAACAGTGGCGCTGCAACAGGCGCTGCTGGTGGATAACCCGATGCGGCTTTACTGGGAGGACTAGGCGATGGACCCGCATATAAA
>WFQA01000082.1 GCA_015487255.1 Paracoccaceae bacterium
AACCGGCCAGAGGCAGAATTGGCAATTCTGTCTGTTGATCTGGCGATTCAACTGGAGGCTTGCTTTGAAAAACACCCGGAGGTTCGCATGTGAAGCCTTTGCTTCCAGCCGTATCTGAGCTCAACCAGAAATAAACAACTGTTCGAGCGCCAAGCCAATAGGCATAAAATGCCTCCTTGTGAATGTCTGTAAAAATTCTATCAAGTTTTCACAATCTAAATCGCGAAAAGAGACCTGAAATGTCACTGGACCAAGCTTTAACTGACGCAATGAAAACCATACCAGACTGTGTAGCCGCTGGCTATGTGGATATGAGTTCTGGAATGCTGCTGGGGGTCAGCACCCTTGATTCGCACCCGCAAGAGGTGCTGGACCTTGTTGCAGCGGCCACCGCCGATCTGTTTCAGGGGCCAACCGTAACTCAAATAGAGGACGCTTTCAATAAATCCCGCGGAGACAAAAAGGGTGATCAAAGTTACTTTCAGGAGTTGCTGGTTTTCAGCGAGAACCTGATTCATGTTTTTCTGCGCACCCAACAATATCCGGACCATGTGGTTGCGTTCATCACCCGCAAAAGCGCCAATATCGGCATGGTGCTGGTTAAATCACGTATGGCGGTGGCCGGGATAACCGATGCGGTTTAGGTCGCGCAAAACAGATATTGCAATAGCGGTTTAGCGGCTGCTGGTTTGCTCTCAGGGGGAAGAATGTCTATCAGGGATTTGCTTTTGTCCCGGCTTGGTAAACGGAAGGCAAAAAGCGCACAGGTTGTATTTTTGCCTTCCCGGCCCGTGTCGGAAAAAATTTCGGCGTTGCAGGAAATGGTGATCGGCTCGATCATACCGCGCAAGATATTTGTGACCGGAGGGGGGATGACCCTGGTGCTTACGGCGGCCAATCGGCAGCTGCTTGCCTTTGAAGTCGATATGGACGGGCAGCCGGGCACCAGCCATGATTTTGGGGCGGCCAATGCGGCTGCGGTGGCCGGTTTGCGTGGTGAACTGGCTGCGTTTTTCACCAAAGCTGGTGAGTGCCGGGTTGATTTTACAACACTGGACGCAGATTTTGCGGCTGAAGACGGGGTTTCCCCCGATATTCTGGGCCAGGAGACGGCCTCCAAGCCACGCCTCGTTCTGCGCAGCAAGCCCACGGGCGCAGCGCGCCCGGCAGAATTTCTTGCCGTAGTTGATTCGGATATAGTTGATGCCCGCTATTGGCCAAAATCCGGTGAATGGCCAAAGGGGCATGCAAACCCACTGGCTTCAGAAGCCAGGCCCGGGCAATTCTCCGGCATGGAAGCGCTGCATGCAGCCTTGTCTCCATCTTTGGGCAATGAGCTGCTATTTGTTGCCACTACCGGGGGCACGGCTCCCGCTGCCTATGTAGTTGCTCAAGATGACAGATTGGGAATGGTGGGGCAGCTTAACCCGCAAAAGCTGGGCCGGGTTTGCAATATTTGGCGCAAAATAAATGCCGGGTAAATAGGGCAGGCATCCAGTAACTGAAAAAGATTTCAGCCAGCGCGGCAGCCAATGCCCGGTGGCGCAAACACCGCTTTAAATCACACGCAAAACGCTATAGGTTTTGCCGATTTTGGCAGCAATGAGGTGAATCAAATGGCGACACCACCGGCACCGCACGGCGCACCGTGGCGAAATTTTTATGGCCGCACCCATGGCAAGACCCTGCGCAAGGGGCAGATCAAGCATCTTGAAACCACGTTAAAGGACCTCACCCCGCCCGGTGTGAGCTGGGAGGAAAACCCCGGGCGCGGTCCGATTGATCTTGAAGCGCTGTTTGGCGATGCCCGCCCGGTCTGGCTGGAGATCGGCTTTGGTGGTGGTGAGCACCTGCTGCATATGGCGCAAACCTACCGCGAGGTCGGGATCATCGGCTGCGAGCCTTATATCAACGGGGTGGCCATGCTGGTGCCGCGCATTGCCCAAGAGGGGGTTGAAAACGCGCGCGTGTTGCACGGCGATGCCCGCGATATGCTCGATGTGCTGCCTGAAGCCTCGCTTGACAAGGCGTTTTTGCTTTACCCTGACCCATGGCCGAAAAAGCGCCACCACAAGCGCCGCTTTGTGAATGGCGAAAACATCGACCCGCTGGCCCGCGCGCTGAAGCCCGGCGCGGAGTTTCGCATTGCCACCGATATCGGGGATTATGTGCGCCACACGCTGGAGCACATGACCGCGCGGGATGATTTTGAGTGGCTGGCACAAGGGCCGGAAAGCTGGCGCGCGCCGTGGGATGACTGGCACCGCACCCGCTATGAGGCCAAGGCCATCGTTGAGGGCCGCACCCCGCATTACCTGACCTTCCGGCGGTTGTAAGCACGATTGTCAGCAACTTTCCTGCTACACATTTTGCCCGGGTGGCGCTAAAATACAGCATGAAGAAAAGTTTTCTTGCCTTTTCAGCTCATCTTTTTACCGCAAGCGGGGCTGTGCTGGCACTATTTGCCATGCTCGCAGCTGGCCAGCAGCAATGGTCTGTTATGTTTTTGTGGCTGCTGGCGGCGCTGGTAATTGACGGGCTGGATGGCCCGTTGGCGCGGCGTTTCGAGGTGAAAAAATACGCCCCCCACTGGGACGGTGCGCTGCTGGACCTGATCATTGATTATTTGACCTATGTGTTCATACCGGCCTATGCGCTGGCCCGGTCCGGGCTGTTACCGGCTTGGGGAGGCTGGCTGGCCGCGATCATTATCATCCTGACCGGTGTGGTTTATTTTTCTGATACCCGCATGAAAACAAAAGATAATTCATTTTCCGGCTTTCCGGGGTGCTGGAATATGGTGGTGCTGGTTCTGTTTGCTACGCAGCCCGCTATCTGGCTGATATTGGGAGTGATCGCGCTGCTGGCACTGGCGCAGTTTCTCAACCTGAAATTCGTGCATCCGGTGCGCAGCCCGCGTTGGCGGCCTGTATCGCTGGGCATGATGCTGCTGTGGCTGGTTGCGGCGGCCTGGATTGGCTGGGTTGATTTTGCAGCACCTCCGCTGGCGCAAGTGCTGCTATTGGCCAGCAGTTTTTATCTGCTTTTTGCCGGCATGGTGCAGCAGATTCTGCCCGGGCGTGGCTAGAGACGGCCTGCCGGTTAGAATCATAAAACGCTTTAGCGCAATATTGGCGGCATGCCTTCGGGTTGCCAGCTGGCCTCTACCCCCATGCGCAGGCCAGCCCCGATGCGATGGGCCAGCGCGCTCCAGCTTGCGGCCAGTTCCGTGGGCAGGGTTTGGCTCAGCACTTCGTCAAACAGGCCAAGCCACAGCTCGAAATGTTCGGGTTTGATCATCGGGCGCATCCTGTGCATGTGCTGCGGGTTGCCGCTATAATTGCGCTCGTGCAAAATGGCATTGCGCCAGAAACGGCTGATCTTTTCCTCATGTTTTTGCCAGCGCGCCCGATCATCGGGGATGCTGGCAAAAAACACCGGGCCAAGCACATCATGCTGGCGGATACGGGCGTAAAACGCCGCAACGACCCGGTCTATTTGCACCGGAGAGACCGGAAAACGCGCTGGCAGGCTCATGGGAAATCCTTTCATTGCCCCATAGCTAATTCTTTAAGGCGTTTTGCGTTTGATTTGAATCGCTATTACCATTGAACGCGATTGTTTTACAATCACTGCCTCAATGGCAAAACCGACAGGTGGTTCAGATAAAACGCAAAACGCTTTAGCATCCGATTGCAAGCTGCCAAATTGGCACAGGGTGCCGTTAGGTCAGATTGTCACAGGTAAAAATTGCGGGTAACATAGCCGTGATGTATATAAAGGGGCTGGCATGGGTGAGATCTTAGCTATTGGAAGCGTGCTTTTTGTTATCTCGGTTATATTGCCGATTTATCTGGTTATCGCCCTTGGAAACGTTAAAAAACGGCTTGAGGCTCTGGAAGCGGTGACGGCACGCCGCCCCTATCTGGGGATGCCCGAAAGCCCGCCAAGGGAAAAGCCGGTTACAGCGCCAAAACCGGTCGAAACACCGGCAGAAGATTTTACCCCCCCCAAACAGGCCACACCCGCACCGCGCCCGGCCAGCGCCTGGAACCCGGCCCCAAAGGTAAACCGCCAGCCCGCGCGCAAATCCTTTGTGTTCAACGCCGGAAAAATCGATCAATTCAGCAAATGGGCACAGGAAAACTGGGTGTTTATTCTGGCCGGGGTGTCGCTGGCGCTGGCCGGGGTGTTTTTGGTGCAATATGGCGTGGAAAACGGGCTGCTCAGCCCAACCATGCGGGTGCTGGCCGCCATCGGGTTCGGGCTGGTGCTGGTGGGCGCGGGGGAGTTTATCCGCCGCAAAACCGCTGGCGACGAGGTGGGGAGCTTTGCCCTTTTGCCCTCGGTTTTTGCCGGGGCCGGGCTGGTGGCGATTTTTGCCGGGGTGCTTTCGGCGCGTATGCTTTACGGGCTGATCGGCAGCGAAATGGCTTTTGCCGGGCTGGCGCTGACCGGGGCACTGGCGATTTTGCTGGGCTGGGTCTATGGGCCGTATCTGGCAGCGCTTGGGGTATTTGGCGCGCTGATCGCGCCGTTTTTGGTTAGCAGTGGCAGCAGCAATGCCGGGCCGCTGCATCTTTATTTTGCCCTGATCGCCGGGGTGGCGCTGGCGATTGATGCCTATAAGCGCTGGGCCTGGCTCTCGGCGCTGGCGCTGGTTGGTGCATTCTTGGCCTCATGGACCTTGCTTGCAGCCCGCGATACCGGGTTTTACGCGGTGCTGTTTGCCTTTATCACGGCACTTCTGGCGGTTGGCCTGCCGGTGCTGAGCCTGACCCCGCGCCACCGCGGCGCGCGGCTCTTCGGCTTTTTGACCCAGCGCCTGAAATCGGCCGGGATGGAATTTCCGACCCGGGTTGCGGGGGGGGCTTTTGTCGCGGCCAGCCTCTATCTGGGCTGGGTCTATATGGGGGAGGCAGGGCTTTTCTGGCTGGTGCTGATGGTGCTGGGGCTGCTGCTGTTGATGGCAATATTCTGGATGAAAGACGCCCCTGCGCTGGCGGATCTTGCCTTTGTGCCCCCGGTGATTGCGCTTTTGGTTATTGCCTATGAGGCGATAGAGGGGCGGGCCGTGGCTGCGGCCTGGGTGGCTGATGCGATGCGTGACCAGCTGGATTACCCCTCATCCACGGTTGCCCTGCTCCTGGGGGGCGCGCTGGCTGGCAGCCTTTCTTTTGCCTGGCGCAGCTATGTTGGCCAGCCGCTCAGGGTGGCCAATGCGGTGATGGCGGCGGGTTTTGCGCCTTGGGTGGCGATTGCCATCGAGCTGCGCTGGGCGCCTTCTTATGTGCTGGGGGCTGGCCAATGGGCGATTTATCTGGCGGTGATTGCGGCGGTGATGGTGGGGCTGACCGAGCGGTTTGCCCGCATAGACCCAAAAGAAGACCGCAGCCGCACCGCGCTGTTTGCGCTTTCGTCAATGTCGATGTTGGCTTTCATGGCGGTTGTGTTGCTGGGTGGCCTGGCGCTGACCTTGGCATTTGCAGTGATGGTGCTGGCGGCGGCCTGGCTGGGTGAGCGCTATCGCCTGCGGTTACTGGATTGGTATATACAGGCCGGGGTGCTGGCGGTGAGCTATCGTCTGGTGGTTGATCCGGGGGTTCTCTGGGCGTTTGACGATGCCGCGCTTTGGGAAGTGTTGCTGGCCTATCTTGGTGTGGTCGGGCTGTTGGCGGCGGCGCTATGGCTTAAGCGCGCTGGCCGGGTTGGTGTGGTGGTGGTGCTTGAATCCGCGATCTGGACCTTGAGCGGCATATTGGCCACCCTGCTGCTCGCCCGCTGGATGGATGCGACCGGCGCTGAAGATATACTATATGTAATGCTTTCCTTTATCGGGATGGTCTGGCTGATGTTGACGGGCAACCAGCTTTACCGGCTCAAGGCGGGGGGGCGGTTGCGCAGGTTGCGTATTATACTGGCTGGCCTTTACGGGGCATTGGCGCTGGTGTTGCTGGGGGTGGCGGCGGTTCTCAACCCGGCATCATTTGGCGAATTCAAGGTGGCTGGCTGGATTGTGTTTGGCAGCCTTGGCGCGGCGTATCTGCTACCGGCGCTGCTGTTTGGCTTTTTGGCATGGCGGCTGGCGCATCTGCCCCGCAGGCTTCGGGTGGGCTTTGCGGTTTTGGGCACCGGCTTTGCCGCGCTGCTTGTCGGGCTGGAGATCCGGCATTTCTGGCGAGGGGCTGATATGATGGCTTATGGCAGCAGCTCCAAGCCCGAGCTTTATAGCTATACGGTTGCGATGATCGTGGTGGCGGTGCTACTGCTGGCGCTGGCCTTCATGCGGCAGTCGCCGGGCCTGCGCAAGGGGGCGCTGGTGATGGTGGCGCTGGTGATGGTCAAGGTGTTTTTTGTTGATATGTCGGGGCTGGACGGCTTGTTGAGGGTGGTTTCCTTCCTCGTGCTTGGGCTGGTGGCGGCGCTGATGGCGTGGGTGAACCGGATGTTGAAGATGCATGAGGCCAATACATAACGCCGAATCAACGTTGCGCATGGGCCAGCGGATGAAACCTCCGATGCAGGCAGGTGATTCGCCGCCGAGCGTAGCGAGGCCATCGGCGTCGCCAGACACTGTTCAGCTTTGCTGATAAAGTGCCTTTTCCGACGGGGGCTTTAGCCTCCGAGAGGAAAAGGCAAGCCTGTTGAGTAGGGCAAGGGATAACCCAGATTTCTATGCTCTTCACAATGGAAAGGGTGCTCTCCCGCCCGTCGGCGTCGTTTTGCTGCGCAAAAAGCCACCTCCCGCCCGGGCTTGGCCTCGGCTGCGCCATCGGCAGGGGCTGCGCCCCTCTGGCTAAGGCCATTCACCCCCTTTATAGATAGATATTAGTTATATTGACTCATGTTAGCAATTGTGCTAACATGAAACTATGACACACCTTACCCTTGCATCCGACACCCAAATCGCCGCCTATTTGCACCGCACCCGCATGGATATCCTTACAGCTTTACGCTCCGGGCAAGCAACCGTTTCGCAAATCGCGGCAAAACTTGGCACCCACCCGGCCAACCTGACCCGCCATATGCGCGTGCTTGAAAAAGCGGGGCTGATCAGGCTGGTCGAAAAGCGTGATACCGGCCGCAATCTGGAGAAATACTATGCAGCGGTGGCCGGCAGTTTTGACATCGCCCCCGAAACTGGCGCAAAATCCTTACTGAAATCAGCGCTGACCATGCTGCGCTCTGATATCTCCGCCGCACTCGCCCGCCTGCCGGAAGAGACCCCAGGCCCGGCGGTCGCCAAGCTCGCCCATGCAAAAATATCCCCGCAAAGGGTTGGGGAATTCAGCCGCGAAATCACCCGGCTGATCGATGCGTTTAAAAGTGATGGTAAGGAGGATGCCATGCCCTATCACCTTAACCTGTCGCTTTACCCCAGCGATCTGCACGAACTACCTGCGCAATCGGTCACGCTTCGCTCTGAACCGGAGCCATGAATCCACCGCTTCGCCGCCGAGCTATACTCCCAAAAGCGAAATCACCAACTGGTTTTCGGGGGTAAGCGGTTCAACACCCCGAACTACTCCCCCATTTGTTTGATTTCTTCACCGCGCTCGGTCAGCATCACGCTGATGATATCGGCCATCTGCTTGCCGCCGGCCCGGCCGGTGGCCCCGCCAACACCGATCCGCCTCCCAACCGCCCACCACAGCCCCGGTGCCCAGCCGCGCTTGACACGCTGTTTGCAAATAATCACAAACCCTCCCGAAGGCCGAAAGGCAAACAACCCGCGATCCACCTTTTCGATATCCTCGAACCGGCAAAACACCCGCCCGTCAGCGCCAAAAAGCCCTTCGGTGGTCAGCACCAGCCCGGTCTCGGTGGAGGACCAGAATTGCCAGGCGAAATACAGCATGCCAAACCCGGCCGCCGCCAGTATCAGGCTGGCGGTGGCATTGCCCAGCGGCTGCACCGCCACGATATAAAGCAAAAACAGCCCCAGCCCGCCCTGCATCGCCACGCCAAAGCCGCGCCGCGCCGGTGAAACCTCAAGCCGTGCCAGTTCCCGTGCCATATTCTCTCCTCTTCACCATATTTGGCGCCTTATGCCTCAATATTTGCGCAGGTGAAAGCCCCATTCAGGCTTCACGCTTTGTGTCAGCTCTGTTTCAGCAGGGAAATCGCCGTTGAAAACCGTGGCCACTTGCCGCAAAAAGGCCTTGGGCAGAAAAAGGACACAAAAATGTGTGGCATTATCGGAATTCTGGGCAAGGCGGATGTGGCGCCGATGCTTCTCACCACCCTGAAGCGGTTGGAATATCGCGGCTATGACAGCGCCGGGGTGGTGGTGATAAATGATGGCAGCATGCAAACCCGCCGCGCCGTGGGCAAGCTTGAAGCGCTGGAGATGGCGCTAAAAGCCGCGCCGCTTC
Organism: Paracoccaceae bacterium; assembly: GCA_015487255.1. Taxonomy (GTDB): domain Bacteria; phylum Pseudomonadota; class Alphaproteobacteria; order Rhodobacterales; family Rhodobacteraceae; genus UBA3077. Next base: position 8,376 of record WFQA01000082.1, read on the forward strand.
AGGGCAATTCAGGCATCGGCCACACCCGCTGGGCCACCCACGGCGCCCCGACCGAGGCCAATGCCCACCCGCACCGCGCCGGCAAGGTGGCGGTGGTGCATAACGGCATTATCGAAAACTTCCAGCCCCTGCGCGAAGAACTGCTGGCAAAGGGCCATCAATTCGCCTCTGAAACCGATAGCGAGGTTGTGGCCCATCTGGTGATGCGGGCGATGGATCAGGGCCAAAGCCCGGCGCAGGCAGTGGCCAGCACGCTGGCGCGGCTGGAGGGCGCCTTTGCGCTGGCCTTTCTGTTTGACGGCGAGGACGACCTGATGATCGGCGCACGGCGCGGCTCGCCGCTGGCCATCGGCCATGGTGAGGGAGAGATGTATCTCGGATCAGACGCCATGGCGCTGGCCCCGGTTACCAGCCGCATCACCTATCTTGAAGAGGGCGACTGGGTGGTGCTGACCCGCAACAGCCAGCAGATTTATGACGCGCTGGGCAACGGGGTGAGCCGCCCGGAGGTGATGGTCAATGTTGATGCGATGCAGGTGGACAAGGGCAACCACCGCCATTTCATGACCAAGGAGATTTTCGAGCAGCCCTCGGTGATGGCGCTGGCGCTGTCGCATTATCTTTCCCCCGATCACAGCCAGATACATGTGCCCGGGGGCGCGCCGGATTTCACCCGCTTTGACCGGCTGGTGCTGGTGGCCTGCGGCACGGCCTATTATGCCTGCCATGTGGCGAAATACTGGTTCGAGCAAATGGCGCGTATTCCGGTCGAGATCGATGTGGCCTCCGAGTTTCGCTACCGCGCCCCGCCGATTGGCAGGCGGGATATGGTTATTGTGGTCAGCCAATCCGGCGAGACCGCTGACACCCTGGCCGCGCTGCATTATGTGAAGGGCAAGGCCGGGCAGGTGGTGGCGATCATTAATGCCACCGAAAGCTCGATCGCCCGCGAAGCCGATCTGGCGCTGCCGATCAAGGCCGGGGTTGAGGTTTCGGTGGCCTCCTCCAAGGCGTTTACCTGCCAGCTCACGGTCTTTGCCGCATTGGCCATTTTGGCCGCCCGCCAGCGTGGAGAGCTTGATGCTGCGGGTGAAAAAGCCCAGATCGCCAAGCTGGTGCACACCCCGCGCCTGCTCGATGAAGCCCTGAAGGCCGAGCCGCAAATGGCCGCTGCCGCCCGCGAATTGGCCAAGGCGCGCGATATCCTGTTTTTGGGCCGAGGCCCGCTTTACCCATTGGCGCTTGAAGGCGCGCTCAAGCTCAAGGAGCTGAGCTATATCCATGCCGAGGGCTATGCCAGTGGCGAGCTGAAACACGGGCCGATCGCCTTGATTGACGAGCGGGTGCCGGTGATCTGCTTTGCCCCGGTTGATGCGCTGTTTGATAAGACCGTGAGCAACATGCAAGAGGTGATGGCGCGCGGCGGCAAGGTGCTGCTGGTGAGTGACGCCAAGGGCATTGCCCGCGCCGGTAAAGGCACATGGGCGCAGCTTGAAATGCCGGAATGCGACCCGTTTATCGCCCCGATCATCTATGCAATTCCGGCGCAGTTGCTGGCCTATCATACCGCTACTGAAAAAGGCACCGATGTTGACCAGCCGCGCAATCTCGCCAAATCGGTAACGGTGGAATAGGCTGGTGGCAAATTGAGGGCCTCCGCTTCGGCCAATCCGGTTTTCCTGCCTTTCCCAACCCTGCCGGATCGGCTAAGAGAGGCCAGACTGCAAGGCGGTATTAAAAGGTAAAGCATGGCGCATGTGATTGTTTTGGGAAATGAAAAAGGCGGCTCGGGCAAATCAACCACCGCCATGCACCTGTGTGCGGCCCTGATGGCAGCGGGCAAATCCGTGGGCGCGATGGATCTTGACCTGCGCCAACAGAGCTTTTTTCGCTATCTGGAAAACCGGGCCGCCACTGCCGCGCGCGATGATATGGCGCTCTCCATGCCCCGGCAATTCGTGCTGCGCCTGTCAGAGGCGGATAGTGTAGAGGCCGCGCAGGCCGAGGAGGAGGGGCGCTTTGCCCAGGCGCTCAATACGCTGGACAGCAGCTGTGATTTCATCCTGATCGATTGCCCCGGCTCGGATACCCGCTATGCCCGCATGGCGCACGCGGTCGCTGATACCCTGATCACCCCGATGAATGACTCGCTGGTGGATTTTGACCTGCTGGCGCGCATGGATGCCAAGAGCGGCAAGGTGCTTGGCCCGTCGGTCTATTCCGAGCTGGTCTGGGAGGCGCGGCAATTGCGCGCCAAAGCCGGGTTGCAGCCGGTGGACTGGGTGCTGCTGCGTAACCGTCTGGCCCATAATCAGGCGCATAACCGGCGCAAGGTGGGCAAGGCGCTGGAGAACCTCTCCAAGCGGATCGGCTTTCGCATTGTGCCGGGGTTTTCGGAGCGGGTGATCTTTCGGGAGTTGTTTCTGAGCGGGCTGACCCTGCTTGATTTGAAGAAAACCAACCGGTTGCGGCTGAGCCTGTCCAATATTGCGGCGCGCCAGGAGGTGCGTGAATTGCTCAACGCGCTTAACCTGCCGGATGCGAAGGTGAATTTTTAACGATCAGGTCGCCGTGTGTCCCGCCGAGCGTAAAGAGGTGGTCGCGGAGATTCCGACCAGTTGTTAAGGTGAATCGTCCTACGAAAAGGACGATGAGAAATGACGAAGATAAAACGGTATTCGAATGAATTCAAGGCGCGTGTGGCGCTGGAGGCGAACGGCATCTTCAAACAGCTTTTTCTTGGTGATGAATGTCCTGCCACTCTCGACAAACGCCTCGGCAAAGAGGCGAAGAAATTGGGGGTTTCCCAGTAGTGGTTCCAGATC
>WFQA01000083.1 GCA_015487255.1 Paracoccaceae bacterium
CGCTGGCGCTCCCCGCCTGAAAGCCCTGTGATCTTGCGCTTGAGCAGCGGGGCGAGATCAAGGGTTTTGACCACCGCGTCAAAGCCGATTTTCCCCATGCCCTTGCCGCGCCTCTCGGCAAAATGCAGGTTGCCCGCCACATCGAGATGCTCAAACAGCCGGGCATCCTGAAACACATAGCCAACCCCGCGCTTATGGGTGGGCAGGAAGTGCTTGCCATCCTGCCAGGGATCACCATCAAACGCCACCCGCCCCGTGGCGGCGGTTTCCAGCCCGGCGATCACCCGCAGCAGTGTTGATTTGCCCGCACCCGAGGCGCCAAAAAGCGCGGTGATGCCGCTTGGCTCAAACCCGTGCGCCACTTCAAGGCTAAAGCCCGCGCGGCGCAGTTTTATATCCAGCGACAGCCCCATCAGCCCACCCGCACCGGAATGCGCCGGTTCAGCGTGTAAACCGCCAGCAGCACGGTGAACGAAAACACCAGCAGGATCAGCGAAAGCGCATGGGCCTGGGCGTAATCCAGCACCTCGACCTGCTCATAAATCGCAATCGAAATCACGCGGGTCTGCCCCGGAATATTGCCCCCCACCATCAGCACCACACCAAATTCGCCGATTGTGTGGGCAAAGCTCAGCACGATGGCGGTCAGAAACCCGCGCTTAGCCAGTGGTGCGGCAACAAAGAAAAACGCATCAAGCCGCGAGGCGCGCAGGCTGGCCGCCGCCTCCATCGGCCCGCGCCCGGTGGCCTCAAAAGCGGTTTGCAGCGGTTGCACCATGAAGGGCAGGGAATAGATCATCGAGGCCAGCACCAGCCCGCTGAACGAGAAGGTCAGGCTGGTGCCGGTGGCATCGCGCCACAGCCCGCCAATGGTGGAATTGGGGCTGAGGAAAATAAGCAGATAAAAACCCAGCACCGTGGGCGGCAGCACCAGAGGCAGGGCGGTGACGGCCTCGATAAAAGGCCGCATCCGGCTTTTGGTGTTGGCCAGCCACCAGGCCAGCGGGGTGCCGATCAGCAGCAGAAACAGCGTGGTCACCCCGGCAAGCTGCACCGAAAGCCAGAGCGGGCCAAGGTCGGGCCAGCTCATGCGGGCACCTCGCCGTAACCGGCATTGCGGATGATTTCCTGCGCGGCCTCCGAGCCAAGAAATGTGGCAAAGGCCACCGCCGCCGGGTTTTCCCCCAGCAACACGGCATCTTGCAAAATGGGGTTATAAAATGCTTCAGGCAGTTGCCAGCCCGCCCCTTGCCCCAGCGCGTATGATTGCGCCACCAGCCCAAGCTGGGCATTGCCCGAAGCCACCAGCGCAAATGCCTGCCCGACATTCTGCCCCATCACGATCTTGCCCTGAAGCACCTGCCACAGCCCCATATTTTCCAACGCCTCGCGTGCGGCCAGCCCATAGGGGGCCAGGGCGGGGTTGGCGATGGCCAGATGCGTAAAAGCGCCCGCCCGCAGGGTCGCCTCATCCACCGCGCCGTCTGGCTGCCAAAGCGCCAGCAGCCCACGCGCATAGGTAAGGCGGCCAAAGCCCAGCCCGGCCTGCTCCAGCAGGTGCGGGCGCAACTGGTCAGCGGCCAGCAGCATATCATAGGGGGCGCCATTGGTGATCTGGGCATAGAGCTTGCCGGTCGAGCCATTGGCAAGGGTGATCTTATAGCCGCTTTGAGCCTCGAAAACCGGCCGCAATTTCTCGGCCGTTTTGGCAAAATTGGTCGCCACCGCCACCAGTGCCTGATCGGTGCCGGCCCGGGCTGGCCAAGGCATGGCCCCGGCCAAGGCGGCCAATATCATGTGGCGTCGATTGATCTGCATTGCGCTCCCTTTGGCCGCAGTTCCTTGTTGGCGCATCCTAGTCCAAGCTGCCTCTACCGGCAAATCCGAAATTTGCATTTAAGCAACAGACAACCGGCCAGGGTGGCAAAAGGCTTGGCCTCCAGCCAAGAAGATTACAAACCAACCCCGAAAGTGATAGGTATGAGGTGGTGTGAATTGTCTTTTAGCCCTGCCGCACCGGACAAGCCCGATTATTGCATAAATCCAGCCCAAGGAGAACAGAATGGCAGAGTATATCGGCTACCTCGCGGCGATCCTCGGCACGATCGGCTGGCTGCCGCAAGTTTACAAAACCTGGCGTAGCCGTGAAACAAAAAGCCTGTCTCTGCCGACAAATCTGTTGATTTTCATCACGGTTTCCCTTTGGTTCATATATGGCTTGCTAACCATGTCCTGGCCGATCATCATGGCAAATGTTTTCGCTATTATCCTGGTTGGCTCAATTGTTATTGCCAAGCTGATTTACAAATAGGAGTGATCATGTATCAGGTTATCGGCACTGCCCGCTCCCGCGCCATGCGGGTATTCTGGATGTTGGAAGAACTGGGGCAGGATTATGAAATCATCGAATCCGGCCCGCGTGGCAAGGCAATTTCGGATATAAACCCCTCGGGCAAGGTGCCGGCGCTGATCGTTGACGGCACGGCAATTTTTGATTCGGTGGCGATCATGCAGTTTTTGGCGGACAGGCACGGCGCGCTGACCTACCCGGCCGGCACGGTTGAGCGCGCGGTGCAGGACAGCTTCACCCAGTTTGGCTGTGACGAAATGGACGGGGTGCTGTGGCAAGCCACCAAACACAGATTCTATTACCCTGAAGAGCTGCGCGTGCCCCAGGTGCGAAAAGCGGCGATGTGGGATTTTGACCGTTCGATGCAATCACTGGCAACCCGGCTGGGAGAAAATGAATTTGTGATGGGTGATAAAATAACCGTGCCCGACCTGCTGCTGAGCCATTGCGCCGGTTGGGCTTTGGGGATGAAATTTGAATTGCCAAAAGGCCGGATCGGCGAATATTTCAAGCGTTTACGTGCACGCCCGGGCATGAGGCGCGCGCTGGAGCGGGCCGGTAAAAACGCGGCATAAGCCAAGCAGACCGCCGAGCGAAGCGAGGCCACGGCCGTCGGCAAACACATTTTTTAAGTTTACTTAAAAAATGCCACCGGTGCCGCTTGGTGCAATGTCAGGATATTTTACTGCAGCGCCGCAGCGCGCGCCTCCTCGGCGACCTGAAGTCGTCGGCTGCGCCTCCTTTGTTCAGCCCACCTCGTCGGCGCGTGTTGTGCCAAGGCACAACAAAGGTAATGCTCTTATTGTTGCGCTCAGAAAAGCGCCAAGCCGGATCACGGCGCGTTTCTTGCCTTGATTTGGTCGGAGGTCTTGCGCGAGCCGTCATGACTCCAGCCCGGTGGCTTCAGCGCATAGGCAAAGCGCTGGCGCAGGGTCAGGCCCGGCGCAAAAATATCGCGCAGCATGCTGAGCCATTCATGAAACGCCACCCTGAGAGGATTGAAGGTGCCGAGATTTTGCACCAGCCCGTAATCGGGGGTTTCCTGCTCAGGCACAAAGGTGCCAAACAGCTTGTCCCAGATAATGAAAACCCCGGCATAATTGGTGTCGAGATATTTCGGGTCGCGCCCGTGATGCACCCGGTGGTGGCTCGGTGTGTTCATCACCATTTCAAACCAGCGCGGCATTTTGTCGATCGCTTCGGTATGGATCCAGAATTGATAAACCAGGTTCACCCCGCCAACAAACAGCACCATTTCCGGGCTGAACCCAAATAAAATCAGCGGCGCGCGCAGCACCATCATCAGGGTGAATGTCGCGGTCCAGGTTTGCCGCAGCGCGGTGGAGAGGTTGTAATGCTGCGACGAGTGGTGGTTGACATGGCTGGCCCAAACCCAGCGCACCCGGTGGCCAAGCCGGTGCACCCAGTAATAACGCAGATCATCCAGCACAAAGCAAAGCGCGATCACCAGGACCGAGCTACCAAGATCAAACAGGCGAAACCCCCAAAGCCAGGTGAAAAAACCATAAGCCACAAAGCCCAGCGCCACTCCGGCCACCACATTGCCCAGCCCCATCAGCAACGAGGTGGCGGTATCTCGGGTTTCATAAGCCCCGCCCCTGCCCTTTATCCTGATCCATAAAATCTCCGCCACCAGCAGCACGATAAACAGCGGGATTGACAGCATGACCACATCGGGGAAATCCATCTTATACCCTCTCGTTCAACACGGTTTTCAGGCGCTCGACCCAGATATGGCGCAGGGCCGGGTCATTGATCTTTACCGCGATGTGGGGCGCGGTGAAATCGGGAATGCGGATATGCAGCAACGTGCCATCCTCTTGCATCACCGCGTCTTTCAGCACCCTTCCGGCAACCCTGTCGCCCATTGCCCAGAGCAGCCCGGTGCTGCCATCCTCAAGCTCGATCAGCGCGGCAAAGCCCGATGGCTCAAGCAATGCGCCGGTGGCGGGGTGGTCCGGGCACTCGGCCTGCCACATGTCCAGCACCCGCTTCCGGCTATCCAGCCGCACCCGTTTTGAGCCGCCGGCAAAATGCACCAGTGCAACAATACCGGCTATTCCGGCGGCAACGATAAGCAATGTGATCCAAAGCGGCATGGGTGGAATTCTAGCCGAACCCCACCCATACGCAACGGTTTCTTTGTGTCAATCCTTGCGAAACAGGCAGGATTTCGCGACAAAACCCGCGAAACCTACAGGCTGCGCTCCAGTTCCTCGGTGGTGAAAATCTCGATCACATCATCAGCGCGGATGTCCTCGTAATTTTCAAACGCCATGCCGCATTCCTGGCCCGACTGCACCTCTTTGACCTCGTCTTTGTGGCGCTTCAGGGTTTTCAGCCTGCCTTCATGGATCACCACGTTATCGCGCAGCAACCGCACACCGGCCGAGCGCCGCGCCACCCCTTCGGTAACCTCGCAACCGGCAATTTTGCCAACACCGGTGATCTTGAACACCTCTTTGATCCGAGCATAACCGATGAAGGTTTCCTTGACCTCGGGCGAAAGCAGCCCGGAGGCGGCGGCTTTGATATCATCCACCAGATCATAGATGATCGAGTAATAGCGGATCTCCACACCTTTTTGGTTGGCGCTGTTGCGCGCCGGGGTGTTGGCACGCACATTAAAGCCAATGATCGGCGCGCCCGAGGCCGCGGCCAGGGTCACATCCGATTCGGTCACCGCCCCAACGCCCGAATGCAATACCCGCACCCGCACCTCGTCATTGCCGATCTTCTCGCAAGCCTGCACGATCGCCTCGGCAGAGCCTTGCACATCGGCCTTCAGCAGAATCGGCAGTTCGGAAACATTCTCGTCTGCCTTGGCATTGGCCAGAAGCTGGTCGAGCGAAACCCCGGCACCGGCAGCGGCCTTTTTATCCTTGGCCACCTGGGCGCGATACTCGGCAATCTCGCGGGCGCGGGCTTCATCAGGCACCACGTTGAGCACATCGCCCGCCTCGGGCGAGCCGTTCAGGCCAAGCACCTCGACCGGCACCGATGGTCCGGCTTCTTCAATGCGGTTGCCCTGATCGTCGATCAAGGCGCGCACTTTACCCCATTGCTCGCCAACCACAAAGATATCGCCGCGCCGCAACGTGCCTTTTTGCACCAGCACGGTGGCCACCGGGCCACGGCCGACATCAAGCTTGGCTTCGATCACCGCGCCCTCGGCGGGGCGGTCGGCATTGGCTTTCAGCTCCAGCAATTCGGCTTGCAGGGCGATGTTTTCCAGCAGCTTGTCAAGGCCCTGGCCGGTAATGGCCGAAACCTCCACATCCAGCACATCACCCGACATTTCCTCCACGATCACGTTATGCTGCAACAATTCGGTGCGCACCCGGGTCGGGTCGGCGCCTTCGCGGTCACATTTGTTGATCGCGATGATCATCGGCACATCCGCGGCCTGCGCATGGTTGATCGCCTCGATGGTTTGCGGCATCACGCTGTCATCAGCGGCCACCACCAGCACCACGATATCGGTCACCTGCGCCCCGCGCGAGCGCATCGAGGTAAAGGCGGCGTGGCCCGGCGTATCAAGGAAGGTCATCGCCTCACCAGTATCGAGCGTGATCTGGTAAGCGCCGATATGCTGGGTAATGCCGCCGGCCTCGCCTTTCACCACATTGGTTTTGCGAATCGCATCCAGCAGCGAGGTTTTGCCGTGGTCCACATGGCCCATGATGGTAATCACCGGTGGGCGCGGGGCCTGGTTTTCGTCATCATTCTCGGGTTCGGATACCAGAATATCCTCCACCGCCGCGTCAGATACCCGCACCACTTTATGGCCGAATTCCTCAACGATAAGCTGGGCGGTTTCGTGGTCGATGGTCTGGTTCTGGGTGGCCATGATGCCGTTGGTCATCAGGGCTTTCACCACCTCGGCCACGCGCTCGGTCATCCGGTTGGCCAACTCCTGCACGGTGATCGCATCAGGCACCTGCACCTCGCGGTAAATCTTTTCACGCTCTACCGGCCCACCCATCATCTTGCGCTTTTCACGCTCCTGGCGGCGCTTCATCGCGGCCATGGAGCGCTGGCGGTTGCCGCCGCCACCAAGGGCCTGATTGATGGTCAGTTTACCCGAGCGGCGGCGATCATTGCCACCGCCTTTGGTGTTACGGGTCTGTTTGCGATCCTCCGCCGGTTTGGCGGCCGGTTTCAGGTTTTTGGGGGCCACCCGCCCGGCTTCGGCGCGCGCGCCGGCCACTTGGGCCTCGGCCGGGTCATTGACCGGGGCGGGATTGCGCAGCTTGGGCCGCGCCGCGCCGCTGACGGATTTCTTGCTGGCCTTGGCGGCCTCGGCCTCGGCTTTCGCCTTTTCGGCGGCCTCTTCGGCTTTGCGCTCAGCGCGAATCTTGGCCTCTTCAGCCTCGCGCACGGCTGATTCCTTTTCAGCCCGGCGTTTGGCGCGCTCCCCTTCGCGGGCCTCGGATTGCGCCCGCTCTTTGGCGGCGCGCTCCTCTTCCATCGCCCGCGCGGCTTCCAGCGCTTTCTTGCGCCGGGCCATTTCCGCGTCAGACAGATAACCGCCCGCCGCTTTGGCCCCGCCTGATTTGGCCCCGCCAGCCCCACCGGGCTTGGGCACAAACACGCGTTTGTTTTTCCGTTCGACCACGACGTTTTTGGTCCGCCCGTGCGAGAATTTCTGCCGCACCGTGCCGCCTTTAAGCCCCAAGGGCTTTTTGCCGTCGTTATTTGTCGTATCGCTCATTCTTCACCTTTCAACGCCGCGCCCTTGCGTGGCATTTATACCTGTCTGACCCGGGGGTCAATCAACCGTCTTATGCATCGCACGCAAACGCGATGCCTCAAAAAGGACTCGATCCGTGAACCCACCAGACAATATCGCCGCATGTATCACATTATCTCGCCCAAATGCCAAACCCAATTCGCTCCCTGAAAGGGCTTCTATCCGAGATTCTTCCCCATTTGGCGCCCTGAGCGCCGATTTTCCGCGCGCCGAGCCGTCTGATGCCTGCAAAAGCACATCCGCTTCCCCCGAAACCAGCGCCGCTTTCACCTTTTCAAGCCCGCAAACCGCGCGCCCGGCCTTGCGCGCCATCGACACGGCCTGAAGCAAGCGCTGATGCAGCAGTGATTCCACCTGATCAGCAAGGTCGGCATCCGCGAAAACCTTCATTTTGGCCCCGCGCGAAAACAGCCCCTTTTGCACCGCTTTTTCAATGGCAGCGCGCTCGGCCTTCACCCATATCCCGCGCCCGGGCAGCTTTTGCCCAAGGTCGGGGAATATTCTGGCTTCAGGCCCAACCACAAACCGGAACAACGCTTCGCGGGGCAGCAACTCACCGGTCGCAATACACTTGCGTGTTGCGTTACTCCGGTCTTTTTGTTGCCCACCGCGCGTCATATCCTTGCTCCGAGGCCATATTAAGCCTCGCCCTCCGGTGTTTTTTCTTCGTCTTCTGCCGCGTCATCCTCTTCGGGGGTATTTTGCGCATCCAGCTCCTCTTGGGTGAGCCAGCCGAGCATCACCCGGGCGTTCATCACCAGCGCTTGTGCTTCTTCCAGGCTCACATCGAAGCTTTCCAGCAGCCCGTCATCCTTCACCCGTTGGCCATCAATCGTGGTATAGCCGCCCGCCAGTTCCCAATCGGCGCATTGGGCAAAATCTTCCAGCGTTTTGATGCCATCCTCACCCAGCGCGACAAACATCTGAGGGGTCAGGCCCTCATAGTCAAACAGGCTCTGCTCAACCCCGAGCTCGCGGGCTTTTTCAATAGCCTTGGCGTTTTGCTCGTCAATGCTTTCACGGGCGCGGGCTTGCAGCTCCTCAACGGTTTCCTCGTCAAACCCCTCAATCGCCATCAGCTCGGCAGCCTCGACATAAGCGACCTCTTCCAATGAGCTGAAGCCCTCGGAAGCCAGCAGTTGCGCCACCAGCTCATCCACATTGAGCGCATCCATGAACACCTTGGTATTGGCGGCAAATTCAGCCTGGCGGCGCTCGCTTTCATCCGCTTCGGTCATGATATCAATATCAAAGCCGGTCAACTGGCTGGCAAGGCGCACATTCTGCCCGCGCCGGCCAATGGCAAGGCTGAGCTGCTCGTCCGGCACGATCACCTCGATGCGCTCGGCGTCGTCATCCAAAATAACCTTGGAAACCTCGGCCGGTTGCAATGCGTTGACCAGGAAGGTCGGCGCATCGTCATTCCACGGGATGATGTCGATCTTTTCGCCCTGAAGCTCGCTGACAACCGCCTGAACACGGCTGCCGCGCATGCCAACACAGGCGCCAACCGGGTCTATCGAGCTGTCATTGGAAATAACCCCGATCTTGGCGCGCGAGCCGGGGTCACGGGCCACGGCCTTGATCTCGATAATGCCGTCATAAATCTCCGGCACTTCCATTTTGAACAGCTCGGCGAGGAATTCTGGCGCAGTGCGCGAAAGGAAAATCTGCGGCCCGCGCACTTCGGCGCGCACATCGCGGATATAGGCGCGCACCCGGTCGCCGGTGCGGAAAGGCTCGCGGTTGATCAGCTGGTCGCGGCGCAAAATCGCCTCGCCCCGGCCGACATCGACAATCACATTGCCGTATTCCACCCGCTTGACCACCCCGTTGATGATCTCGCCAACCCGGTCCTTGAACTCCTCAAACTGGCGCTCGCGCTCGGCTTCGCGCACCTTTTGCATGATCACCTGCTTGGCGGATTGCGCGGCGATGCGGCCAAAATCCATTGGCGGCAGGGCGTCGGAAAGAACGGTGCCGATCTCGGCCTCCGGGTCGATCTCGCGGGCCTCTTCCAGGGTCAGCTCGGTAAAGGTGTTTTCATATTCCTCATCGGGCACCACGGTGCGGCAGCGCTCCATGGTCAACTCGCCGGTTTTTCGGTCGATATGGGCGCGGATGTCATATTCCGCCCCGTAGCGGGATTTGGCGGCCTTGCCGAGGCTGTCTTCCATCGCCTCGATCACGAGGTCGGGGTCGATCAGCTTTTCGCGGGCCACGGCCTCGGCGATCTGCAAAAGTTCCAGGCGGTTTGCGCTGGTAATAGCCATTTTCTCAGTCCTCTATGGTTTCCGAGGTGTCTACCTCGTCAAATTCTTCAGTAATTACGCCGGCATCCTTGCGGGCCTTCAGGCTCTCGGCGATCAATTCATCGGTCAGCACCAACTTGGCCTCGGCCAGCCAGTCAAATTGCAAACCAATGGTGCCCTCGGGGATCTCGATCAGAATTTCGCCATCTTCCACCCCGCGCAGCTCACCGGCAAAGCGTTTGCGGCCTTCGATCAGATCATGGGTCAGCAGTTTGACCTGATAGCCATTGAAAGTTTCAAAATCCTTCAACCGGGTCAGGGGGCGGTCAATGCCGGGGGAGGAGACCTCCAGCGCGTATTCATCCTCGATCGGGTCTTCCACATCCAGCACCGCCGAAACCGCCAGCGAGATTTTGGCGCAATCATCGACCACAATTCCGCCCTCGGGCCTGTCAGCCATGATCTGGAGTGTGATTCGCTTGCCGCTCATCAGGCGAATGCGCACCAGCTCATAGCCCAGCCCATCGATCACGGGGGTGACGATATCAGCCAGCCGCCGGTCAATGGCGGAAGAGGCAATCAGGTCAGACATATCAAGCCTTTCAGGCACAAAAAAACGGGCGCGCGGCCCGTCAAAAATCCGGTGGTTGCCGAGTTTGGACCCCAACGACCGCTGTTGATGTCTATATAGGAGGGCATGCTGGAAATAGCAAGCCCGTTTCGAAAAACTCACCATAGCGCTTGCCGCCAGCGTGGAGCATTTTGCAGCAAGCTGCAAATATGGTGTGCGACGCCATGGCCTCACTGCGTTCGGGAGCATTGCATGACCTTCGTCATGCGCGCCCGCCCTTGGTTGCCAATACTGCAACACAAGCCGGGTTTTCAGCGCGGCGCGTGCGAAGCGCTGCCAAAAGCGCAGGGTTGACGCGCCGCTTTTGCCGAGCGAAGCGAGGCCATGGCGCTGCTGCGCATTTTGCCTATGGCAAAATGCAACTTGCCCCTTGGTCAAAAATCGCTCGCAAGGCCCTTTTTCTCCCAATCGCCGAATCTCACCGGCTCAGGCCCATCGCGCCCGCCCAGCTCTTGGGGCAAGTCCAGCATCTTGGCTTTATCCTTACGGGCCTCGGCCTCTTTCAATGCGCGTTTGGCGGCTTCTTTTATGCGGGTTTCTTTATCCATGAGGCTAAATAACGGCTCAAGCCCCCCCTTCGCAAGCAGATTCGGCTTTGCGCGGGCGCGGCTTTGGGCTAAGGCGGGCCACAGATAGGAGTTTTATATGGCTGTTCCGGGATTAGCGCCGCGCCTTGCGGCGGCTGCGTTGTTAAGAGGTGTGCTGGAAGAAGGGCGTTTGCTCTCTGACCTCGTTCAATCCAGCCGTGGCCCGCTGGCCAGCCTGCCGCCGCAAGGCAAGGCCCGTGCCCAAAGCCTTGCCGCTGAAACCCTGCGCCATCTTGGCCGCATCGATACCGTGCTTGACCAGTTCCTGCAAAAAGAACCGCCCGCACCGGTGCGCAATGCTTTGCGCCTCGCCACCTGTGAGTTGATCGTTGACGGAATCGCCCCGCATGCCGCGGTGGATGCCGCTGTGCGCATGGTCAAAAACAACCGTCAAACCCAGCATCTATCCGGCCTCGCCAATGCCGTGGCGCGGCGCGTGGGTGAGCATGGCCCCGAAATCTGGCCCGACCTTGCCCCCACCCCGCTGCCCGGCCACCTCGCCAAACCCTTGGCCAAAACCTATGGCGCAGAGGTTGTCCGGGCTTTGGAAGCCGCCCACGAGAAAGGCGCACCGCTGGATATCACCCTGCACCCGTCGGTGGATGTCGCAGCACTTCGCGAGGCGCTGGAGGCCGAGATTCTCCCCACCGGCAGCCTGCGTTTGCAAAGCTGGGGGCAGGTCTCTGCCATGCCCGGCTTTGACGAGGGCGCATGGTGGGTGCAGGATGCCGCCGCCGCCATTCCCGCCAGGCTGCTCGGCGATATCAAGGGTAAATCCGTGCTCGATCTCTGCGCCGCCCCGGGTGGCAAAACCATGCAGCTTGCGGCGGCGGGGGCTGATGTTACCGCGCTTGATCTTTCCCCGCACCGGATGGAGCGGGTGCGCGAAAACCTCGCCCGGGTGGAACTGAAAGCCAAAATCGTGGTGAAAAACGCGCTGGAATATACCCCCGCGCAAAAATTTGACGCCATCCTGCTGGATGCCCCCTGTTCTGCCACCGGCACCATTCGCCGCCACCCCGACCTGCCCTATGCCAAAGCCGGGCTGGCGCTGAACCCATTGTTAAATCTGCAAAAAGACCTGCTCGGCGAGGCCGCGAACTGGCTCAAGCCCGGTGGTGAAATCATCTATTGCACCTGTTCGCTTTTCCCCGAAGAGGGCGAGGAGCAGGTGGCGTCGTTTCTTGATACCCACCCCGATTTTGAGCAGCTTGCGGCCATGGCCGAGGGGCTGGAGCCAGAGTGGCAAGACCCGCAAGGCGGCTTGCGCCTGCGGCCTGATTACTGGGCCGGGCGCGGCGGCATGGATGGCTTTTATATGGCGCGGCTGAAAAAGAAAGACCAAGGGTGACATCGGCTGGCTGGCCGCATATGTTCAGGCCTCAACCGCAAAAGCTGCGAATCTGAAATGCCCAAAACCGAAACGCCCCAAAAAAAGCAAAGCTGGCGCTTTACCAGCCTGAAAAACCTGCGCCCGGCACCGCGCCGCTTTCTGCACTATCCCGCGCCCATGGCGATCGGCTCGTTTGTTTATGGCGAGCAGTTGCTGGTCGGGCAGTTTGCCTTTGCCGGGCAGTTGGTCAAGGCCCCCGATACCTCGATCTGGAATGTCCGCCCGCCGAGCCATAGCTATCTGGATGCGCTGCAGGGTTTTGACTGGCTCAATGATCTGGCGGCGATCGGTGATGGCACGGCGCGCAAGCGGGCGCAGCGCTGGTTGCTGGAATGGATCGAGGCTTTTGGTCACAGCACCACCATTGGCTGGCAGCCCGATCTGGCCGCGCGCAGGCTGGTGAACTGGTGCTTCCATGCGCAATTCCTGCTGAAAGGGCTGGATAAAAAGCCCACAACGCGGGTGTTCAAATCGCTTGGGCGGCATGTGAATTTTCTGTCCAATAACTGGAAAGCCACTCCGCAGGGGCTGGGCAAGTTCGAGGTCTTATCCGGCATGGTCTATGCCGGGCTGGCGCTTGAGGGGTGTGAATATGCCCTGCATCCGGGGCTGAAGGGCTTGTCGGCCGAGTGTCAGGGCTGGATCGGCCCGGCGGGAGAAATCCCCTCCCGCAACCCCGAGGAGCTTTCCGGGGTATTCACCCGCCTGACATGGATCACCGCCCTGCTGGCGGAGAGCGGCCAGCCGGAAAACCCCGATATATCGGCGGCATTGGCGCGCATCGCCCCGGGGCTGCGGGCACTGCGGCTGGGCGATGGCACTTTGGCGCGCTTTCACGGTGGCGGGCATGGCCGCGAGGGGCAGCTTGATCAGGCGCTGGCCGATGCGCAGATCCGCAACGGAGCCGCCAAGCACAGTTTCATGGGCTATGAGCGGCTTTCGGCGGGGCGGGTTGTGCTGGTGCTGGATGCCGCGCCGCCCCCCAAAACCAGCCATGCCCATACCAGCGCGCTGGGCTTTGAAATGTCTGCCGGGCTGATGCCGTTTCTGGCCAGTAGCGGCCCCGGCACCGGGTTGGAAGAGCCATGGGCCAGCGCCTGTGCCCAATGTGCTGCCCACAATACCCTGACCATCGAGGGGGCGGGGGCGGAGGGTGCTGAAATATCGGTTGAGCGCGCCCATGATCTTGAAAGCACATGGCTTTCCGCCAGCACCCGGGGTTTTGTCGAGCGTTTTGGTGTGATCCATGAGCGGCGCTTGCTTGTGGCCAGTGATGGCGGGCGGCTCAGCGGTGAAGACCGGCTCTTTCCGGCTGATCCGGATAAAGCGGCGGCGCACCCGGCGGATGTGCTTTCCCGCCCCCGGCGCGGCCATTCCTTCATGCTGCATTTCCATCTGCACCCAGATGTGGTTGCCAAGGCTGGCGAGAGCAGCATTGCGCTGGCCCTGCCCAATGGCGAGATATGGCGCTTTCGCCAGGAAGGCGGGTTGAGCAGCCTTGAGCCATCGGTCTGCCTTGACCCCAGCCATATCGGCCCGCGCGCGACAAAACAAATCATTGTGACCGGGCGCAGCCTCGATTATGTAGGCGCCATTCGCTGGAGCTTCACCAAGGTCTAGCCCATTTCCACCTCCGCCCAAGGAAAAGTAAATGCCCTCTCAAAACCTCCCCATCCGCCGCGCCCTGCTTTCGGTTTCCGACAAAAGCGGGCTGATCGCGCTTGCACAAGCGCTGCATGAGCGCGATGTCGAGCTGCTCTCCACCGGCGGCACCGCCAAGGCCCTGCGCGGCGCAGGCCTGCCGGTTGTCGATGTATCTGAGATCACGAATTTTCCTGAAATGATGGATGGGCGGGTGAAAACCCTGCACCCGATGGTGCATGGCGGCTTGCTGGCATTGCGCGACAACCAGGAGCATTTGGCAGCGATGGAGGCGCACGGGATTGGCGCGATTGATCTGCTGGTGGTCAATCTTTATCCGTTTGAGGCCACGGTGGCAGCGGGGGGTGATTATGACACATGCGTTGAAAATATCGATATTGGCGGCCCGGCGATGATCCGCGCGGCGGCGAAGAACCACGGTTTTGTCACCACCATTGTCGATGTTGAGGATTACGACACATTGCTGGGCGATATGGACCAGCATAACGGCGCCACCTGTGCGAAGTTTCGCAAAAAGCGCGCGCAAATCGCCTTTGCCCGCACGGCGGCCTATGATGCGGCGGTCTCTACATGGATGGGTGAGGCGATCGGCGAAAAAACCCCGCGCCGCCGCGCTGTGGCGGGCACATTGGCGCAAAGCCTGCGCTATGGGGAAAACCCGCATCAGGCGGCAGCGTTTTATCTGGATGGTGCCGCGCGCCCCGGCGTGGCGAGCGCAAAGCAGCTGCAGGGCAAGGCGCTTTCCTACAACAACATAAACGACACCGATGCCGCGATCGAGTTGGTGGCGGAGTTTTCCCCTGAAGATGGCCCGGCCTGCGCAATCATCAAACACGCCAACCCCTGCGGTGTGGCGCGCGCAGAGAGCATGGTTGAGGCTTACCGGCGTGCATTTAACTGCGATAATGTTTCCCCCTTTGGCGGGATCATTGCCCTCAATCAACGGCTTGAGGCGGATACGGCGCAGGAGATCAGCAAGATTTTCACCGAAGTTGTGATTGCGCCCGAGGTCTCTGACGAGGCCCGCGAGATTTTTGCCAAAAAGAAAAACTTGCGGCTGCTGGTAACCGGCGGCCTGCCGGATGTGGCGGAGCCAGCGCAAACATGGCGCAAGGTTTCCGGCGGCTGGCTGGTGCAGGACCGGGATAATGGCATGATCGGGGTCGATGACCTGAAGGTGGTGACCAGGCGCGCGCCCAGCACGGCGGAACTGGCGGACCTGCTCTTTGCATGGAAGGTCGCCAAACATGTTAAATCCAATGCGATTGTCTATGTGAAAGACGGGGCAACCGTGGGCATCGGAGCCGGGCAGATGAGCCGGGTGGATTCAACCCGCATCGCCGCACGCAAATCGCAGGACATGGCCGAGGTGCTGGGGCTTTCACAAGTGCCAACCATCGGTTCGGTGGTGGCGTCCGATGCGTTTTTCCCCTTTGCCGACGGGCTGATCACGGCGGCTGAAGCCGGAGCAACAGCCGTTATCCAGCCCGGTGGTTCGATGCGCGATCAAGAGGTGATCGATGCGGCGGATGCCGCAGGGCTGGCGATGGTTTTTACCGGCATGCGCCATTTCAGGCATTAGGTCACGAACCCATAAAATGAATTCCGTGCATTTATTTTTGTGATTCAACCTTCAAAACTGTGGAGGTTGATATGGCACGGCTTGATTTGACGGATTTTGAGTGGTCTGTGATCCAGCCGCTTTTGCCGCAGAAATCACGCGGGGTGCCGCGGGTGGACGAGCGGCGGGTTCTCAACGGAATATTCTGGCGGTTGCGGACGGGGGCAGGGTCTGGTGCGGCTGGCGGACCGGGCTTATGATAATAACGCCTCGCCACACAGGGCGCATGGGGCAATATCCGACTGATGCCGAACCGGGTGCGACTGTCGGAATTTTGCCCACCCTTTAGAAAGAGCGGAACTTTGCGGAGCGTTTCTTTAACACCCCCCCCCGACAGATTGTTGCGCAATCGCCTGACGGGCAGCGGCACAAACACTTCCGGGCCTTCCGGTTTTTACAACGCCGGTGTTGCCTTTACCTCGGGGAGGCTAAAGCCCCCCACTCGGTAAAGGCACGGTTTTCAGCAAAGCTGAAAACACGGGTTGCCGCCGGCGGTGGCCTCGCTGGCGCTCGGGGTGC
>WFQA01000084.1 GCA_015487255.1 Paracoccaceae bacterium
CCCGTATTTCTATGCGCCTTTGGGCAATGCCGGGCTGGATTCGGGGCTGGATATCACCGGCAATGGCCGCCTGCGGGATTGGAACGATAATTGGGGCTTCGGGCGGTTTGAAGGGGCGGAGGGCATGGTGCTGCTCTCGCGCTATCCCATTGCCGGTACGCGGCAGTTCGACCGGCTCAAATGGCGCGATTTCGGCCCCGCGCCACTGGCCCCGGGTGGCGTGGCCTTTTACCCCGATACCATCTGGCAACAGCTCCGCCTGGCCGCCCACAGCCTGTGGGATATCGAGATCACCCTGCCAAGCGGTCCGCTGCGCCTGCTTGCCGCCCACCCGACCCCGCCGGTTTTTGACGGGGATGAAGATGCCAACGGCTTGCGCAACGAGGCCGAGATCAACTTTTTGATCCGCTATCTGAATGGCGAATCCTTCACCGATGATAGCGGCATTACCGCGCCGCTGCCCGATGGCCCGGTGGCGCTGCTGGCTGATCTCAACGCTGACCCGGTTGATGGCGAAAGCCGCAAACAGGCGCTCTCCGCCCTCTTGGCCCACCCGCGCCTGCAAGACCCGGAGCCGCGCGGTGAAAGCGGCTCTACCGATACCGTATCATGGGAGAGCGCCGGCGAATTGCGGGTGGATTATGTGCTGCCGGGTGCGGGGCTTTTGGTGCTTGATGCCGGGGTTTTCTGGCCGCTCGAGAGTGCGCTGCTCGAAGCGGCGCAAACCGCGCACCGGCTGGTCTGGGTGGATATCATGATCGCGCCCCGATAGGGCTATATGCGCCTACCATTGAGCACATTCATCTCGATCATGTCAGGGGCTTCCCACATGCGCTCGATAAAGTCGAACATCTCCCGGGTCACCTCAAACTGATAGGTTTCAGCCTGCTCCTGATTGCGCTTTTGCACCCGTTGCCAGCGGGTCTCGCTTGGCACATCAACAAAATGCAGCGAAACAGAAAAGCCTTTTTGAGCGGCCCAATCTGCAAAGATATCGCGCTCTTGTTTGCGGGTCAGGCCGCAGTCGAATATCGCGGGCACGTTCAGCGCGACCAGCCGCTCGGCTATATCGCGCATTTGTGCCCAGCTGCGCTCAACACGGGGGGAGAGCCATTCAAAAATCCCGGTCTCGGGCTTGTCGGAGTTGTAGAGCCGCTCCATCCACTCATCAATGGAGAACCGCAAGCCGGAGACCTGCAGCGCCAAGGCTTCGGCATAGGTGGTTTTTCCCGCTCCGGTGGCGCCACATATCAGGTATATGTCGATGTCTTTGGGCATTTAGAGAATGCTGCCAAATTCCATCGCGGCCCTGATCTGCGCCCTGGTTTCATCCAGCAGCGTGGTCAGCGGGCGGCGCACATCTTCAGTGCATTTGCCCAGAAGTGACAGCGCATATTTGGCCCCGGCCACCCCCGGCTCAACAAAAAGCGCGGTGTGCAGCGGCAGGAGCCGGTCCTGAATGGCCAGCGCCGCGGCGAAATCGCCCCGCAGCGTGGCGGCCTGAAATTCAGCACAAAGCTTTGGGGCCACATTGGCGGTTACCGAAATGCAGCCAACCCCGCCATGGGCGTTAAAGCCCAGCGCCGAGGCATCTTCGCCCGAAAGCTGGCAGAAATCCTTGCCACAAGTGGCGCGCTGGTGGGAAACCCGGGTAATATCGCCGGTGGCATCCTTGACCCCGATGATGTTTTTGTGCCGGGCAAGCGTGCCCATGGTTTCGGGGGTCATATCGATAATCGAGCGGCCGGGGATATTATAGATGATGATCGGAATATCGGTGGCGGCGATGATCGCCTCGTAATGCGCGATCAGCCCGCGCTGGGTGGGCTTGTTGTAATAGGGCGTGACAACCAGCGCGGCTGCCGCGCCGACCTCTTGTGCGAACCCGGTCAGGCTGGTGGCCTCGCGGGTGGAGTTGCTGCCCGCACCGGCAATCACCGGAATGCGGCCTGCGGCGGTTTCCACGCATATGCGCACCACATCGCGGTGCTCGTCATGGCTCAGGGTCGGGGTCTCGCCGGTTGTGCCGACGGGCACCACCCCTGCGCTGCCCATCTCTATATGCCATTCCACCAGTTCCTTGAGCGCCTTTTTGTCTACCTCGCCATTGGAAAATGGTGTGATGATCGCGGGAATCGACCCTGTAAACATTGTTGCCTCCATGGAATTGGGGATCAAGGCTTTGCACCATGCTAAAGCGGCGCGACCGTAGCGGGGATTAGGCAAAATCGCAAGCGGCAAGCTTGCACCCGGCCCATTGGCGCGCTAGTTTTGCGCGCAAAGATCAAGGAAACACCATTGTCGGAAATCATTCTCCATCTCGGGGCGCATCGCACCGCTTCCACCTATGTGCAGGGGGTGCTGGGCAAAAATGCCGCCCTGCTTGCGGCGCATGGCATTTTTGCCCCAAAGCAAGAGATCACCCGCGCGACGCTGACCGAAAGCCTCGGCAGCGCTTTGCCGGGCTTTGCGCTTGGGCGCGTGTTTGAGCGCTTTTTAGAGATGGCCGGGGCTAAAACCGCCCGCAGCCTGATTATCTCTGACGAAAACATGCCGGGCTTTCTCAACAATATCTTTGCCCATGCGCGCTTTTACCCCGAAACCCGCCCCCGCCTGCAGCGCCTGCGCCAGTTGCTGCCGGTTGCCCCGCGCAGGGTTCTCTTCAATATCCGCCCGTATGAAACCTTTTTTGCCTCTGCCTATGGCCGCTGGCTTTCGCCCGGCCGCCCGGTTTTGCCCCGTGCGGTTATTGCCGAAACCGTGCTGGGCCTGCAGCGGGGCTGGGCTGATATCGTGGCTGAAATCGCCGGGGTATTCCCTGAATCCGAGCTGGTGATCAGCGAATATAACAGTGATGACAGCTTTGGTCCCCGCCAGTTGCACCGGATCCTTGGCCCTTTGGCGGATGAGCTTGAATTCACCTCCGGCTATCGCTGGAATCGCGGCATGTCGGGCTATCAGACCATGCGCTATGAGCGCGCATTGCAAGAGGGGGCGCATAACGGGCTGGATGCGGAAAGCATCCGCGCGCTCAACCGGGGGGGCCAGCCGCCGCTCTCCGAGGATTTCTGGGACGGAACCACCCGCGACACCCTGCGCCGGCGATATAACGGAGATTGCGCCCGCCTCTCTGCGCAATATCCCGCTTTTGTGCGTGCGAATCGCAACCAACCCCGAGACGCGGGCGGATTTTAGTGCTATAGAGGCAAAAAAGAGCACAAGCAGGCATATTAAAATGAGATTTATCCTTCTGGCAGCCTTGCTGCTGGGCATGGCCCCCGCCTATGCCCAAACTCCGCAGGAAAACGGCGCGCGGCTGGCGGCGGCGATTGAAGCCGTGTCCGAAAGCAACTGGCAAGAGGCCCGCCGCCTTGCCGCGCGGGTGGGCGAGCCGATCGCGCTGGAGATCATCGACTGGTATGCCCTGCGCGCCGGTGAGGGCAATTTTGCCGATTATGAGCATTTTCTGAGCGAAAACGCCGATTGGCCCGGGCTGGCCAAAATCGCCAAAGAGGGCGAGGCGATGATGCCCGAAAACCTCTCCAGCCAGCGGGTGCTGGCGTATTTTTCCGCTCAAAAGCCGCAAACCGGGTTTGGCGTATTGCGCTATGCCGCCGCCCTGCCACGGGCCGAGGGCCGCGCCGTGATCACCGCTGCCTGGCGCGATATGGAGCTGACACCCGAGGAGCGGGCGCTGTTTTTGCAACAGCACCGCCGCTTGCTGGCGGATGAACATGCCGCACGGCTGGACAACCTGCTCTGGGAAAGAAAGCGCGAGACGGCCCGCGAAATGCTGCCGCTGGTCAGTGCCGGGCAGCGCGCCCTTGCCGAGGCCCGGCTGGCCTTGCAGGAGAAGAAAAACGGCGTGGATGCGCTGATCGACGCTATCCCGCGCCGTTTGCAACGCGCCCCCGGTCTGGCTTATGACCGCTTTATCTGGCGGCTCAATAACGGCAATACCGAAAGCGCGGTCGAGCTGCTTTTGGCGCGCTCGCAAAGCGTTGAGAGCCTTGGCAACCCCGGCAAATGGGCCTCGCGGCGGCGCACATTGGCCCGGCGCGCCATGCGCGAGGGCGATTATAATACCGCCTACCGCCTTGCCAGCCGCAATTTTCTTACCTCGGGCAGCAGCTATGCCGACCTTGAGTGGCTATCGGGCTATTTGAGCCTGCGCAAGCTCGGCCAGCCCGCACAGGCCCTGCGCCATTTTCAGGCCTTTCGCGCCGCGATTTCCTCACCCATTTCCATGGGCCGGGCCGGGTTTTGGTTGGGCGAGGCCTACGCCGCGCTGGGCAATAATAACGAGGCCTTTGAGGCCTATGCCATGGGCGCGCAATACCAGACCAGCTTTTACGGCCAGCTTGCCGCCAGCCGTGCCGGCCTGCCTGCCGATACCGCGCTTTCGGGCAGCGAATTCCCGCCGGACTGGACCCAGGCCAGCTTTTTAAGCCGCGATTCCGTGCGCGCCGGGGTGCTGTTTTATTTTGCCGGCGAGCCGGAGCGGGCGCGGATGTTTCTGACCCATGCCGCCAAATCCCTGAGCGCGCGGGATCAGGCCGCCATGGCGCAGCTGTTGCTTGACCTTGACGAACCCCATATCGCGCTGCGCATCGCCAAGCTTGCCGCCCGGCGGGGGGCGATTCTGCCTGACCCCTATTACCCGCTGCACGGGCTGGCCGAGCTTTCCGGCGCGGTGCCGCCCGAATTGGCGCTTTCCATTGCCCGGCAGGAAAGCGAGATGAACCCCGCTGCCCGCTCGCCGGTTGGCGCGCTTGGCCTGATGCAGGTAATGCCCGCCACCGGGCGGCAGGTGGCCAAAGAGCTGGATATATCTTTCTCCGAAAACCGCCTGGCGCAGGATTGGCGCTATAACGCCCGCATCGGTACCGCCTATCTGGCACAAATGCTGGAAAGGTTTGATGGCTCGGTGCTGCTGGCCGCCGCCGCCTATAATGCCGGGCCATCCCGCGCCCAGCGCTGGGTCAAGGATTTTGGCGACCCCAGATTGGCCAGTATCGACACGATAGACTGGATCGAGACCATTCCCTACCGCGAAACCCGCAACTATGTGATGCGGGTGCTGGAGGCGCAATTTGTCTACCGGGCGCGGCTGGCGGGGCAGGTTGGGCCGTTGACATTGGCCAGCGAGATGCAGCAAAACAGGCCGGTGATAGCTGGAGAAAGAAATGCCGTTCCTCGCCGACCGCCTCGCCGCCGTTAAGCCCTCACCAACGATTGCGATCTCGACCAAAGCCGCCGAGATGCGCGCAGCGGGCAGGGATGTGATCTCGCTTTCCGCCGGTGAGCCGGATTTTGACACACCTGCACATATTGGCGTAGCGGGCAGGCAGGCGATTGACAGCGGCAAAACCCGCTATACCGCACCCGATGGCATTGCTGAACTGAAAGCCGCGATCATTGCCAAATTCAGCCGCGATAACCGGCTGGAATATACCCCGGATCAGGTGATCGTTTCCACCGGCGGCAAGCAGGTGCTTTTTAACGCCCTGTTTGCCACGCTCAATGCAGGTGACGAGGTGATCATCCCGGCGCCTTATTGGGTGAGCTACCCCGATATGGTGCGGCTGTGTGACGGGGTGCCGGTGCTGGTGGAATGCCCTGAAAGCACCGGGTTTAAGCTAACCCCGGAAGCGCTGGAAGCGGCGATCACCCCGCGCACTAAATGGCTTATTTTCAATTCGCCCAGCAACCCAACCGGGGCGGGCTACAGTTTTGCTGAGCTAAAAGCGCTCACCGCTGTGCTGCTGCGCCACCCCCATGTCTGGGTGATGTCCGATGATATGTATGAGCATATCGCCTTTGAGGGGTTTAGGTTTTGCACCCCGGCGGAGGTGGAGCCAGAGCTTTATGCGCGCACCCTGACGGTAAACGGGGTTTCAAAAGCCTATGCGATGACCGGCTGGCGCATCGGCTATGCCGGTGGCCCACCCAAGCTGATCGCCGCGATGAAAAAGGTGCAAAGCCAGAGCACCTCCAACCCGTGCTCGATCAGCCAATGGGCAGCACTGGCGGCACTGGATGGCCCGCAGGATTACATTGCGCAATCCCGCATGGATTTTGCCCGCCGCCGTGATCTGGTGGTTGGGCTGCTCAATGACATTGATGGCATTACCTGCGCCACACCGCAGGGGGCGTTTTATGTTTACCCCGGTATCAAGGGCTTGATCGGCAAGGCTACCCCTGAAGGCAAGGTGATTGCCAGTGACGAGGATTTCGCCCTTGCCCTGCTTGGCGATGCCGGGGTGGCGGTGGTGTTTGGCGCCGCCTTTGGCCTGTCACCATATTTCCGGGTTTCTTACGCGGCGGCGGATGAGGAACTGGCTGAAGCCTGCCGCCGGATCAGGGAATTTTGTATGCGGTTGCGGTGAGCCTAGGTGTTGAACAAAAAGTGCAACACATCGCCATCCTGCACCACATATGCCTTGCCCTCGGCGCGCATTTTGCCCGCCTCCCTGGCACCTTGCTCGCCATTGCAGGCGATGAAATCGGCATAGGCGATGGTTTCGGCGCGGATGAAACCGCGCTCAAAATCACCGTGGATGACGCCGGCGGCCTGCGGGGCCAATGTGCCTTTGTGGATGGTCCAGGCGCGGGCCTCTTTGGGACCAACGGTGAAATAGGTTTCCAACTGCAAAAGCCCGTAGCCAGCTTTGATCAGCCGGTCCAACCCGGCCTCTTTCAGCCCCATTTCCTCCAGAAACATGGCGGATTCCTCGTCCTGCAACTGGCTGATTTCTTCCTCGATCGCGGCCGAGATCACCACACTGGCCGCGCCCTCTGTGGCCGCCATTTTGGCAACCGCTTCGGAGTGCTTATTGCCAGAGGCGGCGTTTTCCTCCTCGACATTGCAGACATAAAGCACCGGTTTGGCGCTGAGAAGCTGCAGCATATTCCAGGCTTTTTGTTCATCCTCGGCCACTTCCACACTGCGGGCGGGCCGGTCGTTTTCAATCGCGTCTTTTGCGCGCAGCAGCAGGTCATTTTGCGCCACCGCCTCTTTATCGCCGCCCTTTATTTTGCGGGCCAGGTTGCCGAGGCGCTTGTCGATGCTTTCAAGGTCGGCCAGCATCAGTTCGGTCTCGATCACCCCGGCATCGGATGCCGGGTCCACCCGGCCTTCAACATGGGTGATGTCATCATCCTCAAAGCAGCGCAACACATGGATGATCGCGTCACATTCGCGGATATTGGCCAGAAACTGGTTGCCCAGCCCCTCGCCCTTGCTGGCCCCCTTGACCAGCCCGGCAATATCAACAAACGCCATGCGTGCCGGGATGATCTTGGCGGAATTAGCGATTTTGGCCAACCTGTCCAGCCGGGGGTCGGGCACGGAAACCTCGCCTATATTCGGCTCGATCGTGCAAAACGGAAAATTGGCCGCCTGGGCGCTGGCGGTGCGGGTCAGCGCGTTGAACAAGGTTGATTTGCCCACATTCGGCAAGCCGACAATACCAGTTTTAAAACCCATTTTCTGCCCTTTCGTGGTCACTCGCCCTTCCCTGTAAAAGCCAAACAGGGAAGGCGCAAGGCCGCGCGGGAGAAATTACGCTGCTGATGGCAGAGTTTGCCTTAAAAGCGCCGGAATTCCGGGGCAATCTGGCCCGCACGCGGCCATGGCCCGGCCTTGAGATCGTTTGTTGAATCATTTAGGGCTGGGTGGTAAGCAATCTGGCGGGCTTGGCCCGCAAGGCCCATGGGGATAAACCGATGAAGAAAAAGCCGAAAACCGGCACCAAAGTGGATGTGGATGCGCTGATCAAGGCCGACAGGGCCGGCGCGCTTGACCTGCCGCTGTTTGACGAAAACTACTATAACCAGCAATTGCCGCAATTCGCCCAGCAAGAGGCCGGCGCGTTTGAGCATTTCATAACCGTGGGAGAAAAGCTCGGGTTGCGGCCGCACCCGGTTTTTGACCGGGGCTATGTGCTGGAGCAGGCGCTGGAGGCCGGCGCCGATACCGGCGAGGGGTTTTCGCCATTTGTCTTTCTGCTGGAAAACGATATCTCGCCCAACCGGCTGTTTTCGGTCGAGCTATACCGCGCCGCTCTGAAAGAGGCCGGGGTAAAGCCGCCCGGGGGGCAGGCGATGATCGTGCATTTTCTGGGCAGTTGGGCCAAGCACCGCGTGGCGTTTTCGCCTTATTTCGATGTGCATTTTTATGAGCTGAACAACCCGCATCTGGTCAATAGCGCCACCAATCCGCTGGATCACTATTTCCGGGTGCCGCGGACCGAGCGCTCGGATGCCAACCCGATGTTCCATGCCGGATATTACGCGCAAACCTACCAGCCCGGCGATGTCGACCCGCTGGTTGATTTTCTGCACAAGGGGTGCGGGCAGCTTAATCTGCCCAACCCCTACGCGGCGCAGGAGCTGCTCTCGGCTGCTTTTGTGACCCCGGAAAACCTGCTGCAATATATTGAAATCCGGGGCGAATAAATGGCCAAGATTTGTGAGTTCAACACCACGCGCGATTGCCAGTTTGCCCAGGGTTTTGACGGGTTTGAGCGGGTGCTGCATATTTTCAATACCGACTGGCACGGGGTGCGCGCCGCCAGCGCCTATGCGCCGGGGCAAAAGCTGGCGATCTCGGAACGGGACGGGCTGGACGGCGAGGCCATTCGCCATGTGTTTGGCATTATCAGCAAATACCGGATCAACCGCGTGGTGTTTCAGGCCTATTCCCATGTGGCGGCCAACCTGTGCGAGAGCATCCACCGGCAATTTGGCCGCGAGGTGCAGATATATGTGATCACCCATGTGACCTCCACCCAGTTCGAAAACCACTTTGAAATGGAGATGCAGGCCCTGCTTTTGCAACAGCTCGGCAAGGGAATCATCAAGCGGCTCGGCTCGGTAAAGCCGCGCTTCAACGAGGTGATCCCGGCCTATTGGCCCAATACTATTTTGAACTTTTCACCAAAAATAGGCAAGCTTGCCGCACGGATGAGCACGGTGGAGGGCACCGCCTTTGTGCCGATCGAAAACTCCTGGCGCAAAAATCTTTATACCAACATGCTGGCGGTACAGAATTGCGAGAAGATCGCCTCGGTTTTTGCGGTGAACTTCCCCACCGGGCTGGAAAAGATCCGCACCATGGATAAGCTGAGCCTGACCTCGTTCAAACGCGGGGTTGATCTGCTGGGCTTCATGGCCTCGATGGAAGTGCTGATGAACGTGACCCTGGCCGAGTGCCAGCCGATGACCCAGCTCGAGAGCTTTGCCGTGGGCACCCCTTGCCTGACAGCCCCGCTGCGCATGGTGGAATTCGAGGATGACCCTTTGCTTGAGCTGGTCGAGGTCGAGGCGCTGGACAGCCCGTATTTCTTGACCGGGGCGCTGGATCGGGTGATCACGATCGGGCGGCAGCCGGATGGCGAATTGCAGGAAATGATAGCGGGGCATCTGGAGCGGCGCAACCTGCTGGCCGCACTCAGCTATGCCGAGTTCTTGTCGCTATGATCAAGCTTTGCCTGCTCACCAACGAGATGTATCCGTTCCTGCCCGGCGGGATCGGGCGGTTGATGTATAATTTCTGCATGCAAAATATGGCGAGCAAAACCCCGGTCGAGCTGCATTACCTGTTGCCCGCCACCCCGAAGGGCGAG
>WFQA01000085.1 GCA_015487255.1 Paracoccaceae bacterium
CGCCAACGGCCAGCGAGCGCGAGCCATAGGTGCCCATGCCCATCGGCACTTTGGAGGTATCGCCATGCACGATGTCGATCATGCTTTCATCTATCCCCAGCATTTCAGCCACCACTTGCGGGAAGGTGGTCTCATGCCCCTGCCCGTGGCTGTGCGAGCCGGTCATCACCGCAATCGAGCCGGTGGCGGTGACCCGCACGGTGGCGCTCTCGTAAAGCCCGGCGCGGGCGCCAAGCTGGCCCACGAGGTTGCTCGGCGCAATGCCGCAAGCCTCGATATAGCAGTTGATGCCAAGGCCACGGCGCCTGCCTTTGGCCTCACTTTCGGCCTTGCGGGCGGCAAAACCGGCGATGTCGGCGATTTCGATCAGCTTATCCATGGTGGCAGCGTAATTGCCGGTGTCATATTCCACCGCTACCGGGGTGGCATAGGGGTATTGGTCGGGCTGGATGAAGTTTTTGCGCCGGATGGTGACCGGGTCCATCCCCAGCTCCCGTGCGGCTTTGTCGATCACCCGCTCAAGCTGATAGGTGGCCTCGGGGCGGCCGGCGCCCCGGTAAGCATCCACCGGCACGGTGTTGGTGAACACCGCGCGCACATTCACATAAACATGCGGCGTGGTATAGGTGCCGGCCATCAGGGTGCCGTGCAGCCATGTGGGCACACTTGGCGCGAAGGTGGAGAGATATGCCCCCATATTGGCCAAGGTATCCGTGCGCAGCGCGAGGAACTTGCCCTCGGCATCCAGCGCCAGCTCGATCTTGGTGACGTGGTCGCGGCCATGGGCATCCGAGATGAAGGCTTCCGAGCGGTCGGCTGTCCATTTAACCGGGCGGCCAACGGCCTTGGCGGCGAAGGTGCAAAACGCCTCTTCGGCATAGTGGAAGATTTTGGTGCCAAAGCCGCCCCCGACATCGGGCGCAATGACGCGCAGCTTGTGCTCGGGGATACCAAGCACAAAAGCCCCCATCAGCAGGCGGATCACATGCGGGTTCTGGCTGGTGGTATAAAGCGTGTGCTCTTCATCGGCGGCGTCAAAATCGCCAATGGCAACGCGCGGTTCCATCGGGTTGGCGATCAGGCGGTTGTTGACCAGCTCCAGCGTGGTCACATGGTGGGCTTTGTCAAAAGCGGCATCCACATCGGCCTTTTCACTGCCCAAGGCCCAGTCATAGCAAAGGTTTGAGGTCAGTTCGTCATGCACCTTGGTGGTGCTGTCTGCCAGTGCGGCCTTCATATCGACCACGGCGGGCAGTTCCTCGATGTCGATCTCCAGCACTTCGGCGGCATCGCGGGCCTGTTCGAGGCTTTCGGCCACAACCACGGCGATCGGGTCCCCCACATGGCGGACCTTGCCCTGGGCCAGCACCGGGTGGGCCGGCTCCTGCATCACTTCGCCGAAACGGTCGGTTATCTGCCAGCCGCAGGGCACACCGCCAACGCCTTCAAAATCTGCGCCGGTGAATATTTTCACCACGCCGGGCATGGCCTCGGCGGCACTGCTGTCAATACTGTTGATCTTGCCATGCGCCACTTCAGAGCGCACAAAATAGGCGTAGGTCTGGTTGTGGAGGTTGATATCGTCGGTATATTTCCCCTTGCCGGTCAAAAACCTGACATCCTCGCGCCGCTTTGAGCTGGCGCCAATTCCTTGGTCCTTAGGCATAATCTTTCTCCCTTAGCTCAGCGCGCTTGCGGCGGCCTGAATGGATTTCACGATATTGTGGTAACCGGTGCAGCGGCAGATATTGCCATCCAGATGATGGCGGATCTCGGCCTCTGACGGGTTGCTGTTCTCGGCCAGCAGCGCTGAAGCCGCCATCACCATGCCCGGTGTGCAAAAGCCGCATTGCAGCCCGTGATGCTCCTGAAAGGCGGCCTGAATAACCCCGAGAGAGCCGTCCCCATTGGCCATGCCCTCGATTGTGCTGACATCGCCACCATTGGCCTCAACGGCCAGCATGGCGCAAGATTTTACCATTTTACCATCCACATGCACGGTGCAGGCACCGCACTGGCTGGTGTCACAACCGACATGGGTGCCGGTAAGGTGCAGCGATTCGCGAATAAAATCGACGAGCAAAGTGCGCCCTTCGACCTCTCCGCTGACGGCTTTGCCGTTTACGGTCATCGATATTTTGGTCATATCTTCTCCCTGATACGTAGTTTGGTTTTTGTTTTTTTTACCAAAATGCAGTTTGCAACCATTTTGCCGCAGGTCAAAGGATTTTTTTGCAACGGCTGGCAAAAGCCAACAAAAGGCTGGATTTCGCGCATATATCGGCCGTGCGGACCGCCGAGCGCAGCGAGGCCAAGGCCGGCGAGGAGGGGGCGCTTGCGCAGCAAGGGTCTGCTCCGAGGCGGGACCAACTGGTTGAAGGGCGAGGATTTCGACTGGCCGGGATGCTGGTGCCACCGTGCCGGTGGCCATGGCCCCGCTGCGCTCGGCCCCCATCCCGGCCTTCCCCACGGGGAAGGGGCGCAAAGTGAAAGGGCGATGATTAAACCGCCATTATTGGTTGCGGTTGTCAATCCGGGGTTTGCAATCCGCCGTGCAATTGGGTATGCCAAGCACAATTCAGGGAGATGTCGAATGATCGGAAACCTCAACCATGTGGCCATAGCGGTGCCCGATCTTGACAGGGCCATCGCCACCTATCGGGATATGCTCGGGGCCAAAGTGGGGGCACCGCAGGACGAGCCGGCACACGGGGTGACGGTTGTATTCATCTCCCTGCCCAATACCAAGATCGAGCTGCTCTACCCACTTGGGGAAAACAGCCCGATAAGAGGTTTTTTGGCAAAAAACCCCTCGGGGGGCATTCACCATATCTGCTATGAAGTGGCGGATATAAACGCCGCCCGCGACAAGCTGGTCTCTGGTGGTGCCCGGGTGCTCGGGGATATAAAGACCGGGGCGCATGGCAAGCCGGTGTTGTTTTTGCACCCGAAAGATTTTAACGGAACCCTAGTGGAGCTAGAACAGATATGACCATAACTTCCGCCCTCGTGCTTTTTGCCGTAATCTGGTTTATGCTGCTGATGATGGCCCTGCCCATCCGCCAGCGCTCGCAGCAAGAAACCGGAGAGCGGGTGCCAGGCACCCCGGCTTCGGCCCCGGTCAACCCGATGGTAGGCAAAAAGATGTTTTGGGTGACGGTGGTAACCGTGATTCTCTGGCTGCCGCTGGTATTGCTGATTATCTATGGCCCGTTCACCATCAAGGATCTGGATTTCTATGGGCGGATGTAGTGCATAAGCCTGTAATCCGGCCTTTGCCGAAGGGCAAGCCGACATGATGCGCTATCTGACCCCGCGGGGGGCAAAATACCGTTCGGCGAATTGCGGATAGTTACCCTGCCGGCAGAGATGGTGGTGCGTGGGAACCACGCACCCTACGGCTCAGGACGCGATCAGCATCCGGGCTTCGGTCACGCAATCCAGAATAAACGCAACCGTTTCATCCAGCTCATTGCGGCTCATCCCAACGGGCAGCCGAATATCACACGCGCGTTTCAGCATGGCACGGGTGATCGGCAGCTCGGGCACATTGCCGATGAACTTCCAGTTCCAGAACACCCGGGCGTTATCACCCTGCATGCCAAAAATGCTTATAGGGTTGCCCCGCGCGGTGGAAATTTCCATCACGCGTCTGGTTTGCGCATCATCAAAGCCAACCAGATTGAACTGTAGCGAATCCGGGGCGCGGCGCTCGCGGGCATCTGCCGGCGGCACCGAGATCAGCGGCGAGGCATTCAGCTTTTCCGCCACATATTCATAATTCTCCAGCCCCTTGGCCACGCGCGTATCGATCAACTCGATCTGTGGCCGGATCACGGCGGCGGAGAGATTGTTCATCCGCAGGTTAAACAACGGCAACAGGTTTTGGTATTTTTCAAAAGGCACCTCGGGGTGGCAATGCTTGGCCCAGTTATGCTCATAAGCGCCTGACATGAAAACCGCTTTGGCGATGATATCCGCATCATCCGTGAGCAATATGCCGCCCTCGCCGCCATTGACCATTTTGTAGCTCTGAAAGCTAAAGCATCCCACCGCGCCGATCGTGCCGATCTTGCGGTTGTTCCACAGGGTGCCCAGCGAATGGGCCGCATCTTCGATCAGGGGCACATCTTGCGCATCACACAACGCCTTGATCATATCCATGTCAGAGGTATGCCCGCGCATATGCGAGATCACCACTGCCTTGATATTGCCGTTCAGCTTGGCCTCGAAATCAGCCATGTCAATGCGCAGATCATCCCCGACCTCAACCAAGATCGGCAGCGCACCGGCATTGACCACCGCGCTGGGCACGGCGGCAAAGGTCCAGGCCGGGATCAGCACCTGATCACCGGTGCCAATGCCAACCGTAAGCAGGGAAAGGTAAATCGCCGATGAGGCCGAATTGACCGCCAACGCATATTTGCTACCCATATAAGCGGCAAATTCCTTTTCCAGCAGGGTGACCTGCGAGGGGTTGTCCTTGGCCGCCGTATAGCGAAACAGATCACCGCTCTCCAGCAGCCCGTCTATCACCCCACGGGCGGATTGGGGTATCGGTTCCGCATCATAAACACTGCGTTTGTTTGATTGCTTATGCTTGCTCGACATGGCGCCCTCGTTCTGTTTTTTTAAACATTGCATTTAATAAAAACATACAAGAGATTAATGATTCGCAATAGTCCCGGATTTCAGTTAGGCAAAATTCAGCCGTTTAGCGGCCAAAGCCACTCTTTTGAAAGCTCCACCTTGGCCCGTTTTAATACAAAACCACCGTCACCCGCACAGGCGCTGGCCCGGATCGGTGAAAGCCTGGAAGAAGGTGGGCGGGACAGCCCGCTTTTGAACATCGCGCTGCTCAAGGTCTCCGGGCGCAGTGCGGTTTTCAGCGCCCGGCTTGACGGGGAAAAGGTGGTTGTGAAACAGTTCTACCAGGCGCGGAAAGCACTGATTGTCCAGCGCCTGAAAGCCGCGCTTGATCGTGCGGCCCTGCATATGAACGACCCATGTTTTCAAGTGATCAAACCCCTTGAAATACTGCCGGATCAAGGCATCGCCATCCTCAGCCATGCCCCCGGAAAAACCGTTGCCGCGCATCTGCCCGGCCTGCCGGCCAATGAGCGCGCGGCCCTGCTGACCAGATGCGGCGCATGGCATGTGAGCTATATCGGCAATCGCCATAAAACCGCGCGCTTCTCGGCTGATTTCTGGCATAACAATCTTTCCCAAATCTTGCCGCCGCCCATGCGGGCTGACAAAAAATACATTTTTGAAACCTTGTTGGGGGCCTTGCGCGCTGAGATCCCGCCCATTGCCGGTGCGCCCCAGATCATCGCTGCAACGCATGGTGATTTCGGGGTTGAGAACCTGATGATCGATAATGCGGTGCTCACCGGCATCGATATTGAAACAACCAGATGGATGCCGGTAGCCAGAGAAGCCGCGCGGTTTTTGGTCTGGCTGCATTCCAGCTATCCGCCCCCGGCGCAAACCATGCGGCACGGCATATTCGAAGATGATAAAACCGCGCTCTTTGCCTCGGGTTTGATGCAAGCGGGCAATAACCCTGCTGTATTCAGGTTTTTCATCGGCCATCAATTGCTGCTGCGCTTTATGCATATGCGCGCCGACCCGGTGATTTATGAACGGCTGCTCAAGATGATCACCAATTTTCTGGGCGCACGGCCCTAAAAACCGGGGGCGTTGCCACAATGCCACTAAAACCCTGATTTTCTTAAGCAGAGATTGACAATACCGGCTTTCGGTGCGCTTAAATACAGCCGCAAAACACAACGGGGAGAGAATGATGAAACTCAATAAGCTTGCAATTCTGCCGCTATTGGCTGCGGTTGCCATGCCGGCATTGGCCGAGGGCGATAATGGCACGGTCAAGGTTGGTATGATCACCACGCTTTCGGGTGGCGGGGCCGGGCTGGGGATTGATGTGCGAGACGGGTTTTTGCTTGCGGTGCAGCAGGCGGGCAATGCCAATCTGGAACTGGTGATCGAGGATGACCAGCGCAAGCCCGATATTGCCGTGCAACTGGCCGACCGGATGATCCAGTCCGACAAGGTCGATGTGCTGACCGGGATCATCTGGTCCAATCTGGCGATGGCGGTGGTGCCAAGTGCCGTGGCGCAGGGCAAGTTTTACCTTTCTCCCAATGCCGGGCCTTCGGCGCTGGCCGGGCGTGGCTGTGACCCGAATTATTTCAATGTTGCCTGGCAGAATGATAACCTGCACGAGGCCGCTGGCGCTTATGCCAGCTCGGCGGGCTATGAAAACACCTTTATCCTTGCCCCCAATTACCCGGCCGGGGTTGATGCGCTGACCGGCTTCAAGCGGTTTTACGAGGGTGAGCTTTCGGGCGAGTTGCTGACCAAGCTGGGCCAGACCGATTATGCCAGCGAAATCGCCCAGATCCGGGCTTCCGGCGCGGATTCGGTGTTTTTCTTTCTGCCCGGGGGCATGGGTATTTCCTTTCTCAAGCAATATGCCGATAGCGGCGTAGATCTGCCGGTGGTTGGCCCGGCCTTCAGCTTTGACCAGGGCATTTTGCAAGCGGTGGGCGCGGCGGCGCTGGGGGTGGTCAACACCTCTCAATGGAACAAAGACCTCGACAATGCCGCCAACGCGGCCTTTGTTGCAAGCTTTCAGGCCGAATATGGCCGCTTGCCCTCGCTTTATGCCTCGCAAGGGTTTGACACCGCCAACCTGCTGCTCAGCGCCATGGCAGTGGCGAATATCGCGGATGAAGATGCTTTTCGCGATGCGCTCAAAGCCGCCAATTTTGACAGTGTGCGCGGTGATTTTGCCTTTGCCGGCAATAACCACCCCATTCAGGATATCTATGTGCGTGAAGTGATCGAGGAGGATGGTGTATTTACCAACCGGATCATCGGTGTGGCGCTGGAAGACCGCTCGAACGCTTATCTGGACGATTGCAGCATGTAAATATTTGGCACAGGGCGCGGCACCCCCGCGCCCTGTGAACGCGGGGGCGATTTATGTCAGCGGTTCTTTTGGCTGAGCAGATCCTGAACGGGCTGCAATCCGGTATGATGTTGTTTTTGACCGCGGCCGGGCTGACGCTGGTTTTTGGCGTGATGGGGCTGATCAACCTTGCGCATGGCTCGCTTTATATGCTCGGAGCTTTTGCGGCGGCGGCGGTGGCAGCACTGACCGGCTCTTTTTTGCTGGCGCTGATGGCCAGCATTGCGGCGGCGGCGGCAGCCGGGGCTTTGGTCGAAATGCTGGTGATCCGGCGGCTTTATAAGCGCGACCACCTTGATCAGGTGCTGGCCACCTTTGCGCTGATCCTGATTTTTTCAGAGGGCACGCGCTGGATGTTTGGCTCTTTCCCGCTATTTTTAAGCATCCCCGATTATCTCTCCGGCCCTGTCAGCCTGCCGGGGGGGATACAGTATCCGCTTTACCGGCTGGTGATCATTGCCATTGGCATGGCCATTGCCATCGGGTTGTTTTGGCTTATCTCGCATACACGGCTCGGCATTCGTATCCGCGCGGGCGAAAGTGACCGCGAGATGATCGGCGCGCTCGGCATTGATATCGCCCGGCTTTATACGGTGGTGTTTGCGCTCGGGGCGGCGCTGGCCGGGCTGGCGGGGGCTTTGGTCGGGGCGATCCAGTCGGTGCAGGTGGGCATGGGCGAGCCGGTGCTGATACTGGCTTTCGTGGTGATTGTGATTGGCGGTACCGGCTCGATCAAGGGGGCGTTGGTCGGGGCATTGCTGGTCGGGCTGACAGATACGCTCGGCCCGCTGTTTTTGCCACGGTTTTTCGGGCTGTTTCTGGAGCCGGCCAGTGCGGCCTCGGTCGGGGCCTCGCTGGCCTCGATGCTGATCTATATCCTGATGGCCGGCATTTTGGTGCTCAAGCCTTCCGGCCTATACGGAGCGCGGGCATGAGCCGGGAAAACCTGATCAATGCGGCGCTGTTTCTGGGGCTGGTTGCGGTGCCGCTCTGGGCCTGGAATATGGACGAGCCTTATATCATTACGCTGGCAACCAAGGTGGCGATACTGGCGCTGGCCGGGGTGGGGCTGAATATTGCGCTGGGCATTGGCGGGTTGGTCAGCTTTGGCCATGCGGCGTTTTTTGGCATTGGCGGCTATGCGATGGGCATTCTGGCCAGCCATGCGCAAAGCTATACACCGCTGTTTGAATGGCCGTTCCTGTTTGAGGGCAGCAAAAACATGCTGGTGATCTGGGGGGTGGCCATTGGTGCTTCGGCGCTGGCGGGGCTGGTGATTGGCTTGTTTTCACTGCGCACCTCCGGGGTTTATTTCATCATGATCTCGCTGGCCTTTGGGCAGATGCTGTTTTATTTTGCCATCAGCTGGCCGGCCTATGGCGGGGAGGACGGGCAATCGATCTATGTGCGCAACGGCTTTCCGGGGTTGAACACGCTGGACCCGATCCAGTTTTTTGCCATCAGTTTTGCGGTGCTGGCACTGGCGCTGGGGCTTTTTGCATTTTTGGCCAGATCGCCCTTCGGGCTGGCGCTGAACGCGGCGCGGCAATCGCCCGAGCGGGTGGCCACGGTTGGCATTTCGGTGTTTCGCCTGCGGCTGGTGGCGCTGGTGATCTCGGCGGTGATCACAGGGCTGGCCGGGGCGCTTTATGCCGATCTCAACCGTTTTGTCAGCCCGAGCATGCTGAGCTGGCAAACCAGCGGCGAGATCATGGTTTTTGTGATTCTTGGCGGGGTGGGGCTGAATATTGCGCTGGGCATTGGCGGGTTGGTCAGCTTTGGCCATGCGGCGTTTTTTGGCA
>WFQA01000086.1 GCA_015487255.1 Paracoccaceae bacterium
CCTTCATCAAGCGGCCATGGCTGCTGCTCATCGCCGCGTTTGGCCTTTCGGCCTGCGAGCCGGTTAATTTTGCCGCCCCCACCGCCGCGGTGGACCCAAACCAGCCGGTGGTGGTGGCGCTGATGGTGCCATTGGCCTCGGGCAATGCGGTAACCGAGCAACTGGCCCAGAATATGGTCAACGCCGCGCGGATGGCCGTGCGGGATCTCAACGGGGCCAATATCGACCTTCGGGTCTATGAAACCGCCGGCAATGCCGAAATCGCCGTGGCCGCCGCCAACCGCGCGGTGGAAGACGGAGCGCAAATCATCGTTGGCCCGCTTTATTCGGCCTCCACCGCCGCTATCGCGCCCATCGCCGCCCGGGCCGGCATCAATATTCTCAGCTTTTCCAACACCACATCGGTGGCGGGGGGCAATGTGTTTATCATGGGCACCACTTTTGATACCGTGGCCAACCGGCTGGTGGGCTATTCCGTGGCCAGTGGCAAAAGCAATATTGCCATCGTTTATCAGGAAGGGGTTTCGGGCGAGACCGGGCGGGCCGCGATCGAGCGCGCCATCAGCCGCAATGGCGGCAATCTGACCGCCGCGCTTTCCTACCCGCTGGGGCTGACCGAAATGGGCGAGGTGGCCTCAAGCCTGGCCAGCACCCTGCGCAGCAGCGGCTCGAACGCGGTGTTTTTCACCGATTCACCCTTGCGCGGGCTTGGGTTTATCTCGGCCTCCCTTGCCTCCAACCGTTTTCGCTCCGGCCGTGATGCGCAATTCATGGGGCTGAGCCGGTGGGATAGTTCAAACGAAGTGCTGGTCACCCCAAGCCTGCAAGGCGGCTGGTTTGCCGTGCCGGACCCGGGCCTGACCCTGCAGTTCGAAACCCGCTACCAACTGGCCTATGGCAGCCCGGCGCACCAGCTTTCCGGGCTGGCCTATGACGGTATTGCCGCTGTTGGCGCAATGATCGCCTCGGCCCGTGCCGCTGGCGAGCGCAACGCCTTTTCCGCCCAGCGCCTGACCGACCCGTCCGGTTTTGCCGGGGTGACCGGGATTTTCCGCTTCCGGGCGGATGGCACCAATGAGCGCGGATTGGCGATCATGAAGGTGGATAACGGGGTGGCCAGCATGATCTCTGCCGCGCCGCGCAGCTTTGGCGTGGGCGGGTCATAACCTTTGGATTTCAGTATAAAAGACCTTACACTGGGCGGGCTGATCAGCGCGCCCAGTGACATTTGGGACAGAAGAGCGATAGCCGCCGAGCTGGAATCCACCCTCTTTTCGGCCAAAGACAAAACCGCCATTCGCGCTGCGCTGGTCAAGGTGGTGAAAGCCCATATGGCCGCCGGGCGCGCGGTGGTCGAAGCCGCTCTGGAAGACGAGCCGTATCAGGCCCGCGCTGCCACCCGCGCCTATTCATGGCTCGCCGATCAGGTGGTGCAAACGGTGCTGGAAACCACAATGGAGAACCTGCACCCGCTTGCCAACCCGACCTCATCCGAGCGGCTGAGCGTGGTGGCGGTGGGCGGCTATGGCCGGGCTGAGATGGCACCTTATTCGGACATCGACCTGCTGTTTCTGACCCCTTACAAGCAAACCGCATGGGGCGAAAGTGTGATCGAAAGCATGCTCTATACCCTGTGGGATTTGCGCCTGAAAGTTGGCCACTCGACCCGCACGGTGGAGGATTGCATCCGCCTTGGCCGCGAGGATTACACCATCCGCACCGCGCTGCTGGAGCAGCGCTTTATCTGCGGCGATGCCCCGCTTGCCCAAGAGCTGGACCAGCGGCTCTGGGAAGAGCTGTTCACCGGCACCGCCTCTGAATTCATCGAGGCCAAGCTGGCCGAGCGCGCCGCCCGCCACGCCCGCCATGGCGGGGCGCGCTATGTGGTGGAGCCAAATGTGAAAGAGGGCAAAGGCGGCCTGCGTGACCTGCAAACCCTGTTCTGGATCGCCAAATACATCAACCGCGATGGCAGCCCCGAAGACCTGGTGCGCGCCGGCATGCTGACCAAAAACGAATGCGCGGTTTTCATCGAGGCCGAGACCTTTTTATGGACCGTGCGCACCCATCTGCACCTGCTGGGCAAGCGCGCCTCCGAGAAGCTGAGTTTCAACATGCAGGTTGATCTGGCCCGCGTGCTGGGCTTTGCCGATAGCGCGGGCATGCGCGGGGTTGAGCGCTTCATGCAGC
Organism: Paracoccaceae bacterium; assembly: GCA_015487255.1. GTDB lineage: Bacteria > Pseudomonadota > Alphaproteobacteria > Rhodobacterales > Rhodobacteraceae > UBA3077. The sequence continues at coordinate 2,191 of WFQA01000086.1, forward strand.
AATATTTCCGCCATGCCAAAAATGTTGGCGAGCTGACCCGGATATTTTTAACCGACCTTGAAGCGCGCCATGTAAAGGCCAAGCCGAGCATCGGCCAATGGCTGCGCTCGGCCTTCAGCTGGGGGCGTGACGGCACCCCGCGCGGCTATACGCTGCGCGATGGCCGGCTGGATGTGGTGGACCGGGAGGCCTTTCTCTCCGATCCGATCAACTTCATGCGGCTTTACGAGGAGGGGCTGCGCTCGCAGATCCTGATCCACCCCGATGCGATGCGGCTGATCGCCCGCAACCTGCACCTGATCGATGACGATTTTCGCAACAACCCCGAGGCCAACCGGATATTCCTTGATCTGCTGCTTTCCCACAACAACCCCGAGCGCGCCCTGCGCCGGATGAACGAGCTGGGCGTGCTCGGCGCTTTCATCCCCGATTTTGGCCGGATCGTGGCGATGATGCAGTTCAACATGTATCACAGCTACACGGTGGACGAGCACACCATCCAGTGCATTTCCAACCTGTTTCGGATCGAGCAGCAGGGGTTGGTGGAAGACCTGCCCATCGCCTCGCAAATCCTGAAAGCCGGGATAAACCGCAAGGTGCTTTATGTGGCGCTGCTGCTGCATGATATCGGCAAGGGCCGCCAGCAGGCGCATGAGCTGGTCGGGGCCGGAATTGCCCGTGATCTCTGCCCGCGCCTTGGGCTTTCGGGTGAGGATAGCGAGCTGGTCGAGTGGCTGGTGCACCACCATTTGCTGATGTCGGACGTGGCGCAAAAGCGCGATATTTCCGACCAGCGCACGGTGCAGGATTTTGCCAAACAGGTTAAATCGGTCACCCGGCTGAAGCTGCTTTTGGTGCTGACGGTGTGTGATATTCGCGGCGTCGGGCCGGATGTATGGAACAACTGGAAAGCCATGCTGCTGCGCCAGCTTTACAGCGCCACCCACGCGTTGCTCACCGGCGGGGCGCAGGCCCAAAGCCAGACCCAGCGCGAGGACGAGGCCCGCTCGGCGCTGGCCAAGGCCCTGAAAGGCTGGAGCAAAGCCGAGATCACCACTGAACTGGAACGCCACTACACCCCCTATTGGCTTGGCCTTGATACCGCCACCCAGACGGCTTTTGCCAGGCTGATCAAGAATCTTGGCAATGAGCCGTTTATCTCTGATATCAAGGCTGACGATGAGCGCGCCGCCACCCGCGCCTGTTTTGTGATGCATGACCATCCGGGCCTGTTTGCCCGGCTTGCCGGGGCCTTGGCGCTGGTCGGGGCCAATGTGGTGGATGCCCGCACCTATACCAGCTCCGACGGGCTGGCCACCGCGGTATTCTGGATACAGGACGCCGAGGGCGCGCCTTACGAGAAATCCCGTCTGACGCGGCTGCGCAAAATGATCAGCCGCATTCTTGCAGGCGAGCTTGTTGCCAGCGAGGCGCTCAAATCCCGCGACCGGATCAAACCCCGCGAGCGGGATTTCACCGTGCCGACCACCATCTCCTTTGATAACGAAGGCTCGGAGGTTTACACCATTATCGAGGTCGATACCCGCGACCGCCCCGGCCTTATCCACGATATCGCCCGCACGCTCTCGGCCAACAACATCTCGATTGCCTCGGCTATCATTGCCACCTACGGTGAGCAGGCGGTGGATACGTTTTATGTCAAAGACCTGTTTGGCCATAAAATCCACTCGGCAGAAAAGCGCGCCGCGCTGGAGGAAAAGCTGCGCAGCGCGATTGGTGCAGTTGGCAAAAAGGAAGGGGTATGATCCGCAAAATCCGCCTCGCCGCCGGGTTTTTCACGGTTGGAGTCTGGACCCTGGCCAGCAAGGTGCTGGGCTTTGTGCGCGATATCATGATCGCCAGCGCGCTGGGTTCCGGCCCGGTGGCGCAGGCGTTTTTGATCGCCTTTGCCCTGCCCAACATGTTCCGCCGGTTTTTTGCCGAAGGGGCTTTCAACACCGCCTTTGTGCCGATGTTTTCCAAAAAGATCGAGGCCGGGGAAGGGGCCGAGGATTTTGCCCGCGAGGCGTTTTCCGGGCTGGCCAGCGTGGTGCTGGCCACGGTGCTGCTCGGGCAGGTTTTCATGCCGTTTCTGGTGCTGGCGATGGCCAGCGGCTTTGCCGATGATGCCCGCTTTGCGCTGACGGTGGATTATGGCCGCATCGTCTTTCCCTATATCCTGTTTATCTCGCTGGCAGCACTTTTGAGCGGGGTGTTGAATGCAATGGGCCGCTTTGCCGCCGCGGCCGCCGCGCCGGTGTTGCTCAATATCATTCTGGTGGCCGCGCTCTATCTGGCGGCGATGATGGGCTGGGCGGTTGGAGTTGCGCTTTCATGGGCGGTGCTGCTGGCCGGGGTGGCGCAAATGCTGCTGGTCTGGTGGGCGGCCAGGCGCGCGGGCATCACGCTTTTGCCACGTTGGCCACGGCTCTCACCCGAGATGAAGCGCCTGGCCATCATCGCCTTTCCGGCGGCTTTGGCGGGGGGGGTGGTGCAGGTAAACCTGCTGGTCGGGCGGCAGGTGGCCTCGTATTTTGACGGCGCGGTCGCCTGGCTTTCCTATGCGGACCGGCTTTACCAACTGCCGCTCGGGGTGGTTGGCATTGCCATTGGCGTGGTGCTGCTGCCTGACCTTTCCCGCCGCCTGCGCGCGGGTGATGAAGCGGGGGGCAATCACAGCCTGAACCGGGCGGCGGAGTTCTCGCTGGCGCTCACCCTGCCGGCTGCCGTGGCGCTGATGGTCATCCCCTATAGCCTGGTTTCGGTGCTGTTTGAACGCGGCGCATTTGGGGCCGGTGATACCGCTGCCACCGCCCTCGCCGTGGCGATATACGGCGCGGGCCTGCCGAGCTTTGTGCTGGCCAAGGTGCTCGCCCCGCTGTTTTTCGCCCGGGAGGATACCCGCACCCCGTTCCGCTTTGCGCTGATCTCGATGTTGGTCAACGCGGTGCTTGCCATCGGGCTTTCCCCCTATTTTGGCTATCTCGCCGCTGCGATCGGCACCAGCGTCGCGGGCTGGTCCATGCTGGCCCTGCTCTGGCTTGGCTCCCGCAAGCTTGGCCCGGCCGCCGCCATGGATGCCCGGTTGCGGGCCAAAGCCCCGCGCCTGCTGCTTTGCAGCCTGATCATGGGCGCGGCGCTGCTTGTTGCCGCCCAACTCCTCTCCCCGTGGCTGACCGGATCACCGCTACGCTACGCCGCATTGGCGGCGCTGGTCGCATTTGGTGCCATCATCTATGCCATCTCCGCCATGCTGACCGGTGCCCTGCGCCCGTCTGACCTCAAGGCGATGTTGCGCAAATAAAACACCGGCTAAGGCGTTTTGCGTTTGATTTGAGACGGCACAAAGCCCGCTTGCTGCCAACCCCTTGTCATAAACATAACCGTTGCGGCCACCGTTCCGGTGGCATTTTTGCCAGAGGCAAAAATGTGCTTGCCGGCGGCGGTGGCCTCGCCTTCGGCTCGGCGGCCCGGCTTTATAGCCATCCTCAATTCTGTAAAACCATCATAGAATGTTCAGCGATTACGGGCCGCGTTGATCCAGCTTTTGATCCGCGCCTTGCCTTCTGGCCCTAAAATATAGGCAAGCAAAAACCCGGTGATCAATCCGGCCAGATCCGCGCTCCAACTGTTTGACAACCCGTATACCAAGGCAAAAGCGCCCCTGAAAAGCAAAAGCAGACCCACCACGTTAAACGCCGGTAAAATGTTCTTCTGTTGCTTCCGCAGCGCTGCAACGTTGATCCAAGTATAAGTGCCGATGAAGCCGTAAAACACCGGATAAGCCCCGATCAGCGGAAAGCCTCCACTGGTTGAAAACACCCCAAAAGCCAAGGCTCCCATCACCCCACAGCCAAAAAACAACACCAATACCGAAGTTCCCGAAAACCGGTCCGAAATCATCTTCCCCATGCCGAGTATCAACGCTGCCGCCACCACCATATGCGCAAAGCTCTGATGCACAAAAATATAGCTGAAGAACGGCCATATCACCTTTGGCTCGATCACCCCGCCAACCAGCAAATGCTCAAACACTGCCTTGTGAAAGCCAAAATCACGCGCCAGATCCAGCCGCCAGCCGATGGCTTCCGGTCCCCCGATCAGCCCCCATTCTGCGGCTTGCAGTATTAGCTCAACCAGCACCATTGCCGCCACCAACACCACCAAAAAAGGGGAAACCGGGTTAAAGACCTTTTGTTTTTCCATAGGGGTTTTTTCCATCGGCCTATCTAGGCGCTCCGCCACGGGTTTGTCCAGCTTTGCGGGCAAAAACCATGCCCAATAGCCAGCCGGCAATAAACCCGCCCAAATGCGCCTGCCAGGCCAGCAGCCCCCCCGCCATATACCACAGCGCCACATTGAGCAGCGCCAGCACACCGATAAACTGCCAGATCGGCACCATACTCAACCCCATGCGCCGCCGGGCCACATATTCCAGCGCCTTCCAGACCCCGAAAAAGCCAAACACCGCCCCCGAGGCCCCAACCACCGGAATATCACCCCGGCTCAGCAATAAAAACATCACCCCGCCAGCCACCGCACTCAGCCCGAAGGTCAGCAAAAGCTGGCCATTGCTCAACACCGCGCCCAGCCGCTTGCCCAGCCCCAGAATGACCACCGTATTCATCGCCATATGAAAAAGCCCGGCATGCAAAAAACCATAGCTCAGCAGCATCACATATTTTTGCCCGGCGTAAGCCGGCTGCCAGTTATCATGCACCAGCCCCGGCCACAGCGCCCCATAGATAAACGCGCCGTCACGCAGCGATCCACCCGGCAATATCCCGATCTCGCTGGCCTGCAACAGCAGTTCAACCGCAATCAAAACCCCGGCGATATATTTGATCGCCCATGGCATTGGCTGAAAATTATCCACCTGCATTTCGCCCTCCTGTTGACGCCCCGCCCATTGCGCGCGATAACCCCGCCATATTCACCCCGAAGGAAGGGAACCACACCATGGCTGATGCGGCCCATACACGTCGAGTCTTTTCCGGCATCAAGCCCAGCGGCGGCTTGACGATGGGAAACTATCTGGGCGCTATCAAGCGGTTTGTCGAGATGCAAAACGCCGATTACCAGTCAATTTATTGCGTGGTGGATATGCACGCGATCACCGTTTGGCAAGAGCCGGATGATCTGCGCCACGCCACCCGTGAGCTGGTGGCGGCCTATATCGCTTCGGGCATCGACCCCGATAAATCGATCCTGTTCAACCAGTCACAGGTTTCGGCCCATGCCGAGCTGGGCTGGGTTTTCAACTGTGTGGCGCGGGTCGGCTGGATGAACCGCATGACCCAGTTCAAGGATAAAGCCGGCAAAAACGCCGAAGCCGTTTCGCTTGGCCTTTATGCCTACCCTTCCCTGATGGCCGCCGATATCCTGATTTATCACGCCACCCATGTGCCGGTGGGCGAGGACCAAAAGCAGCATGTGGAGCTGACCCGCGACATCGCCGCCAAATTCAACCATGATTTCAAGGTGCCCGATTTCTTCCCCCAGCCCGAGCCGATCATTGATGGCCCGGCAACAAGGGTGATGAACCTGCGCGACGGCACTAAAAAAATGTCCAAATCCGGCCAGTCTGACATGGAGCGCATCAACATGACGGATGACGCCGCCCTGATCGCCAAAAAATTCAAAAAGGCCAAATCGGACGCCGAACCGCTGCCCGAAACCCTAGCAGGCCTTGCCGGCCGCCCCGAGGCCAAGAACCTGGTGGAAATCTACGCGGCGCTCTCGGATACCACGCCGGAGGCGGTGATTGCGGAATTTGCCGGCGCCCAATGGGGCCGCTTCAAGCCCGCATTGGCAGACCTCGCCGTGGCCAAACTGGAGCCGATTTCGCTGGAAATGGCCCGCCTGATGCAAGACCCCGCCGAGATCGACCGGATACTGGCCAAAGGCGCAGACAAAGCCAATGCGATCGCCCAGCCGATATTGGATAAAACCTATGATATTGTTGGCTTCGTGCGCCACTAACCCGTAGGGTGCGTGGTCCCCACGCACCTTTCCCGCCATCATCCAAGGCAGGTTCGGGCCCATCTCCTTTTGCAATTCAATGCGCCGCTCTACAATTCCTTATACATCACAAACGCATCCACCAGCCCCAGCCGCTTGTGGCGAAACGCGTGCGTCAACCGCCCGACAATCTCAAACCCGTGCCTCTGCCATAGCGCCACGGCGCGCGCGTTGGTGCTGACCACAAGGTTATACTGCATCGCCAGATAGCCCAGCCGCAACGCCTCCGCCTGCGACCAGGCGCACATCTGCCCCCCGACCCCAAGCCCGCGTGCAGCCTCACCCACCACATAGCCGCAATTACACACATGCGCACCCAGCGCCGGCTGGTTGGGTTTGATGTAAAACGTGCCCAAAACCACCCCGTCCTGTAACGCCACATAGCTTCTCAGCGGCAGGCCCATCCAAAAGCTTCGCGCCTCATCCTCGCTGATATCGACCGGTTGCGGATAGGTCTCCCCCGCACGAAACACCGGTTTGAGCATGGCCCATACCGCAGGCCAATGCCCGTCATTCATTGCCTCAAAACCTATCATCGGATCAACCTCCCCGGCGCTGCACTTTAGCCTAGACATTCTGACGCACTCGTGATTTCCCCTGTTCTCAACTATATGCAACCCAGTGAATATAATTTCAACAGGAGTTTCCCCATGCCATTGCTCGCCAAGATTGCCCCGTTTTTTGCCTTTGTCATCATGCTCGCCACCAGCGCCAACGCGCAGGTGATGCAAATCACCCCCGATGAGGCCCGCGCCAAGGCGCTGGCTGGCGAAATCGTGCTGGTTGATATCCGTCGCCCCGATGAATGGGCCGATACCGGCATTCCAGATGTTGCCCTGACCGCAGACATGACCACGGCCAATTTCATCCAGACCCTGTTGGCGATCCGCGATCAAAACCCGGAAACCCCGCTGGCGATCATCTGCCGTTCGGGCAACCGCTCGGGCTTTGTCACCCAGCAGCTTTATCAGGCTGGTATGACCAATGTGATCGACGTGGTCGAGGGTATCTCCGGCTCTGGCATCGGGCCGGGCTGGAAGGTGCGCGGGTTGCCCTTGCGCCCGACCGATGCGCCGGTCAATCCTCAGATCACCACGCAACAGCCCTGACAAATTGCCCCGTTGCACCCATGGCCGGTTTGGGTGAAGATGGGGGGAAACAATGTGGAGCCAACTTTGATGCGTAAATTTCTTGTGGTCATGGATGATAGCCCGGAGTTTCTCAACGCCTTGCGGTTTGCCGCGATTCGCGCCAAAAAAACCGGCAGCGGGGTTGAGATACTGGGCATCATCGCCCCGGAAGAATTCCAACACTGGATCGGCGTGGGCGAAACCATGCGCGCCGAAGCCCGCGAGCGCATAGAAGAGCATTTCAAGGTGTTTTCGAAATGGATGGTCGACAAAGAAGGGGTTGAGCCGGAGCTGGTAATCCGCGAAGGCGAAAAGGCCGAGCAGGTATTGGCCCAGATCAATGAGGACAAAGAGGTTGCGATCCTGATCCTCGGTGCCGGTACCTCCGGTAGCGACCCCGGCCCGCTTGTCACCCAGCTCGTGGCGCGTGGCGGGGGCAATATGCCGGTGCCGATCACCGTTGTGCCCGGCAGCATGAATAAAGAAGCGATTATCGCGGTTTCTTAACCCGCCTCCCCCCGCACAGTCCACCGAGCGTAAGCTCGGCCACCGCCGCCGGCCAGCCGTGTTTTCAGCTCCGCTGAAAACCGTGCCTTTGCTGAGCGGGGGGGGGTGGCAATACCTCGGCCACAGGTGCCGGGGCAGCAGCCCTCCCCGAAGCAAAGGCACTCTGGGCTGAGGCAGGCGCTTGGCTACAGAAAAAACCGTTCCGCCAAGCTCAACCGGTGCTCTCCCGCCGGTCGGACGTCCTGTTGCTGCGCAACAAGCCGCCGCCCGCCCGGGCCTGGCCTCGCTTCGCTCGGCAAGTGGGGGCGTTCCGCCCCCTCGCGCACGCGCGCTCCCCCCTGAAACCCAGCCTCAATCCGGCGCATTTGCCACCCCGTCAATTACTTGACTTTTTTGGTCAGGCCAATCATATAACCTACAAGCTACGAGAGGCACCAAAATGTTCATTCAAACCGAATCAACCCCTAATCCGGCCACACTCAAATTTCTGCCCGGCCAGAGCGTTGTGCAGGTGGGCACCGCCGATTTCCCCAATGCCGAGAGCGCTGGTTCTTCCCCTCTGGCCAAGCGGCTTTTTGGGGTGGAGGGGGTATCCGGTGTGTTTTTTGGCCCGGATTTCATCACCGTCACCAAGATCGATACTATCGACTGGGCCCATATCAAACCCGCAATTCTTGGCGCGATCATGGAGCATTACCAATCCGGCGAGCCGGTGATGGATGATGAAAGCGGCACTGTCGGCCATGCCGAACATGACGGGCCGGATTCAGAGCTGGTCAAACAAATCAAAGAGTTGCTTGATACCCGCGTGCGCCCCGCCGTGGCGCAGGATGGCGGCGATATCACTTTTCACGGTTTTGACCGTGGCGTGGTCTATCTGCATATGCAGGGTGCCTGCGCGGGCTGCCCCTCTTCCACCATGACCCTGAAAAGCGGCATTGAGAACCTGCTTCGCCACTTCATTCCCGAAGTGACCGAAGTGCGCGCGGTGGCTGTTTAGCCCATGCAGCCGCAGGCGCTTGCCGATCTGCATGCGCTATGCTTCAGAACGCCGCGCCCGTGGCGGGTGCATGAATTTGCAGCCCTGCTCAAAACCCCCGGTATTTGCCTGATCAACCACCCCCACGGCTTTGCCCTGGGGCGAATCGCTGGCTCCGAGGCTGAGCTTTTGACCATCGCCGTGCAGCCCGAAGCGCAAAACAAGGGCCATGGTGCCCACCTGATCAATGATTTTCTTGCCGAGGCGGCATTGCGGGGGGCGAATGAGGTGTTTCTCGAAGTCAGCAAGACCAACCTTGCCGCCATTGCGCTATATCGCAGGGCCGGCTTTGTGCAAGTGGCTGAACGCAAGGGATATTTCAAGCAAATCAACGGCCCGGCCCTGACCGCGCTTATTTTCAAATACACGATTTAGCCCAAAACACGCCCCGCATCGCAAGCTGTTGAGCGCCCATGGCCGGAGTGAAGCCAAAATAAGGTAAAAAAACCATTGACCCTTCCCCCCTCTAGCCGCTTTACTTATCTATCGTTTCTTCGATCTTGATATGCGGGATTCTGCTCGCCGATGACGGATCGAACTGTAGTATAGGGAGATATACATGAAACTGCTCAAAACCCTTATCGCCACCACGGCGCTGGTTGGTGCGGCCACTTTTGCCAATGCGCAGGCCAACCCGGCCGTGATCTTTGACCTTGGCGGCAAATTCGACAAATCCTTCAACGAAATGTCCTACACCGGTGCCGAGCGCTTCCGCGAGGAAACCGGCATTGAATACCGTGAATTCGAGCTGCAATCAGATGCCCAGCGCGAGCAGGCCCTGCGCCGCTTTGCCCAGGCCGGCAATAACCCGGTTGTGGTTGCCGGCTTCTCCAACGCCACCGCGATGAATACCGTGGCGCCCGATTTCCCCGACACCGATTTTGTCATCATCGACATGGTGGTTGACCAGCCAAACGTGCGGTCGGTGATCTTTGCCGAGCATGAAGGCTCCTACCTTGTGGGTGTGCTGGCGGCGATGGCTTCCGAGAGCGGCACTGTCAGCTTTGTTGGCGGCATGGATATTCCGCTGATCAGCAAATTCCAGTGCGGCTATACCCAGGGGGCCAAGGCGGTCAACCCCGATATCACCGTTCTGGCTACCATGACCGGCACTGACGGTTCCGCCTGGAACAACCCGGTGAAGGGTGGCGAGCTGACCATGTCACAAATCGAAAACGGCTCGGATGTGGTATTTGCGGCAGCCGGCGGCACGGGCCGCGGGGTGCTTCAGGCAGCGGCTGATGCGGGCATTTATGCCATCGGGGTTGACGCCAACCAAAACTACATGCAGCCCGGCACCATGCTGACCTCGATGATGAAGCGGGTTGACGTGGCGGTTTATAACGCCTTCAACGATGTGAATAACGGCGAATTCACCGCCGGCATTCAGGTCATGGGCCTGGCCGAAGACGGGGTTGGCTATGCATTGGACGAATACAATGCCGACCTGATCACCCCAGAGATGAAAGCCGCCGTCGATCAGGCGCGTGCCGATATCATCGCGGGCAATATCGTGGTGCATGACTACACAGTAGACAATACCTGCCCGGTCGAATAAGGCCGAGGCATATGTCTGAAAACAGTGAAAACGCGGGGCGGCTCGATGCAGTCGCCCCTGCTATTGAGTTAATCGGTATCAGCAAGGCTTTTGGGCCGGTGCAGGCCAATAAAGATATTTCCATGACCGTGGCCAAAGGCGCGATCCACGGGATCGTTGGCGAAAACGGCGCGGGCAAATCCACCCTGATGTCAATCCTTTACGGGTTTTACAAAGCCGATGCCGGCGCGGTGAAGATCAACGGTGTGCCAACCCAGATCAATGACAGCCATGACGCGATCGCGGCGGGTATCGGCATGGTGCATCAGCATTTCATGCTGGTTGATAATTTCACCGTGCTGGAAAACGTGGTGCTGGGGGCCGAGGAGGGGGCCACGCTGGGGCCAAGCCTGCGCAAGGCGCGCAAAGAGCTGAAGCGGCTGGCGGAAGAATATGAGCTGGATGTGGACCCGGATGCGGTGGTCGAGGATATCTCCGTGGGCTTCCAGCAACGGGTCGAGATTTTGAAGGCGCTGTATCGACAGGCCGAGATTTTGATATTGGACGAGCCAACCGGCGTGTTGACACCCGACGAGGCCGACCACCTGTTTCGCATTTTGCGCAACCTGAAGGAACAGGGCAAAACCATTGTGATCATCACGCATAAACTGCGCGAAATCATGGATGTGACCGACACGGTTTCGGTGATGCGGCGCGGCGAGATGACCAAAACCATTGCCACCGCCACCACCTCGCCTGAAGATCTGGCCGAGGCCATGGTGGGCCGCCGGGTGTTGCTCGAGGTCAGTAAATCTCCGGCGCAAGTGGGGGAGACCGTGATGCAGGTGATTGACCTTAGCGTCACCGATATGTTTGGGGTCAAGCGGCTGAAAAACGTGTCTCTTGAGCTGAAGCGCGGCGAAATTCTGGGCATTGCCGGGGTGGCGGGCAACGGGCAGTCCGAGCTGCTGGAAGTGCTTTCGGGCATCGGGGCCGCGCAAAGCGGCGAGGTGAATATGCAGGGCGAGGTGCTTGATATTTCGCCCAAAGCCAATGCCGGAATGCGGCGTGCGCGCGGCATAGGCCATGTGCCGGAAGATCGCCACCAGCGCGGGCTGGTCATGCCGTTCATGACTTGGGAAAACACCGCTTTTGGCTATCATAACGCGCCGGAATATAGTGGCCGCTTTGGCCTCGCCAACCAGCGCTATATGATGGAAGATGCGCGCGGCAAGATGCAGCGCTTTGATATCCGCCCGCCAAACCCGCAGTTGGTGGCCTCCAGTTTTTCCGGTGGCAACCAGCAAAAAATCGTGCTGGCCCGCGAGATCGAGCGCAACCCCGATGTGCTGCTGGTTGGCCAACCCACGCGCGGGGTTGATATCGGCGCGATCGAGTTTATCCATCAGCAAATCGTCAACCTGCGCGATGCGGGCAAGGCGATCTTGCTGGTCTCGGTGGAGCTGGACGAAATCCAGGCATTGTCCGACCGGATATTGGTGATGTTTGACGGGGTAATTCAGGGCGAGCGCATGCCCGAAGATACCAATGAAAGCGAGTTGGGCCTGTTGATGGCGGGCGTGGATCCGGAGGCTAAATCATGAACAGGAACCTGCCCAAATGGGTTGATCTCGGGTTGATCCCGCTTCTGACTTTGCTATTGGCTTTTTCGGTTTCGGGGCTGGTGGTGCTGTCGATCGGGCAAAACCCGATCCGGGTGGTGCAGGTGATGCTTCAGGGGGCTTTCCGCCCGATTGACGGCATTGGCCAGACGCTGTTTTACACCACAAATTTCATTTTTACCGGGCTGGCGGTGGCGGTGGCTTTTCACGCCCGGCTGTTCAATATCGGCGGCGAGGGGCAGGCGGCGCTTGGCGGGGTCGGGGTGACCCTGATCATGCTCTCTTATGACTGGCCGCACTGGACGGTGGCACTGCTGGTCGGCAGCCTTGCGGCCATGGTTTTTGGCGCGGCATGGGCGGCGATTCCGGCTTATTTGCAGGCCAAGCGCGGCAGCCATATTGTGATCACCACCATCATGTTCAACCTGATCGCCGGGGCGTTGATCGGCTATTTGCTGACCGGGCCATTGCAGGCGGATGGCTCTTTGCCGGAAAGCGCAACATTCCCCCCCGCGGCGGCTTTGCCCAATATGTATGAGATACTCGGCTGGTTTGGCATTCCGTTTGACCGGTTCGGTCTGGTGAACATCACTGTTTTCATCGCGGTTCTGGCGGCGTTTCTGATCTGGGTGCTGATCTGGAAAACCCGGCTCGGCTATGAAATGCGCGCCTTTGGCCACTCGGAAAAAGCAGCGATCTATGCCGGTATCTCGCCGATGAAAATCACCATGGTAGCGATGCTGATATCAGGCGCGCTGGCCGGGCTGATGGCGGTAAACACCGTGCAGGGCGAGGCCGAGCGGCTGGTGCTTGGCGCGGTTGAGGGGGCCGGGTTTATCGGCATTGCCGTGGCGCTTATGGGGCGCTCGCACCCGGTAGGGGTGGTATTGGCGGCATTTCTGTTTGGCATTCTGGCCCAGGGCGGGGCCGAGTTGCAGTTTGAGCTGGGGATCCCGGCGCAGATGATCATGGTCATTCAGGCGCTGATCATCATGTTTACCGGCAGTATGGAAAACATGGTGCGCATTCCGCTTGAAAAAATATTCCTGACCACTGGCAAAAAGGGGGCCGCGTAATGCTGGAGTTCCTGACCAATGATCTGTTGCAGATCAGCGATTCCGCAATTCGCTTTGCCATTCCGCTGATGCTGGCCTGCCTGGCCGGGCTGTATTCCGAGCGTGCCGGTATTTTTGATATCGGGCTGGAGGGCAAGATGCTGGTGGCGGCTTTTGCCGGCGGCGCTTTTGCGGCTTTTGCCGGCATGTCGGTGGCTGAAGGCG
>WFQA01000087.1 GCA_015487255.1 Paracoccaceae bacterium
AACGGTCAGCAGCCACGCGCCGCAGCTGGACGGCGTGCCACCCTTGGGCCATGCGCGCGCCGCCTCGATCATCGCATCTTGCAGCGCCTCCTCGGCAAGGTCAAAATCGCGAAATTGTGCGATCAGCGCGGCCAGCACCCGCCCGGATTCTTCTTTGAAACTCCGGGCGAGCGCAGCGTGGATCACTGATCAAAGACCATGATCGGGCGCACTTCGACACACCCGTATTTGGCAGAGGGTATCTTCGCTGCCCACTTTATGGCTTCGTCAAGGTCTTCGCATTCCAGCAGATAAAACCCTCCCAAAACCTCTTTGGTTTCGGCAAATGGTCCATCAGTGATCTGGGCTTTTCCGCCGCGCATCCGCACAGTGCTTGCATCGGTTTCGGGCATCAAAGCTTCTCCGCTGACATACACACCAGCCGCTATGGCATCTTGCGTAAACTGGCCATAGTCAGCCATTAAATCACCTTCATAATCCTGTTCGCCATCGGGAACCCCATAAATGAGCGCCATATATTGCATGATAAATCCTTCATTTCGCCAGAGCCGCGGATGCGCTCCTATAGGTTAGACGCCCCAAGTTTGGCATTTTCTACCGCCTGCGCAAAGTTTTTTGCACTTTCATTGTATTTTGCCGCCAAACCCCCTATTTGCTGGGCTTCAAAGGAGCCGATATGCATTTTGCCGAAAAAATCGCCTGGGATGACAGCCTGCTGCCCTTCCAACTGGAGCAAGCCGATATCCGTGGCCGTTTTGTGCGCCTTGACGGGGTGCTGAACCGGATTTTGGACCAGCATAACTACCCCGAACCGGTCGCGCGGCTGCTGGCCGAGGCGGTGGTGCTGACCGCGCTGATAGGCCAGACCATCGGCTTTAAGGCCAAGCTCAGCCTGCAAATTCGCGGCAATGGTCCGATCCGGCTGATCGCCACCGATTATTTTGCCCCCGAGAGCGAGGATGAGGCGGGAAAAATCCGTGCCTATGCCAGCTTTGATACCGCGCGGATCAACACGGCGGAGCCGTTTTCCCAGCTTGGGCAGGGCATGTTTGCGGTGCTGATCGACCAGGGCAGCGGGCAGGTCCCCTATCAGGGCATCACCCCGCTGGCGGCGGGCAGCCTGGCGAATTGTGCCGAGACCTATTTTGCCCAGTCAGAGCAGCTGCCAACCCGCTTTGCCCTCAGTATTGCCAAGGGGAAAAGCTGGCGCGCGGCGGGGCTGGTTTTGCAGCATATGCCCAAGGCCTCGGCGCTGAAAGTGGTGGCGCAACCGGCTGATCCGGAGCTTGATGCCGAAAACTGGAACCGCGCCACGATGATGCTGGCAACGGTTGAGCAAGACGAGATGATCGGGCCAAAGATCAGCCCGACCGAGTTGATCTTCCGGCTGTTTCACGAGGATGCGCCAAGGGTTTTTGCGCCACAGCCGCTGCGCTTTGGCTGCACCTGTTCGCAGGAGAAGGTGCGCCAGAGCCTGTCGATTTATTCAGCCAAGGATATCGCGACCATGACCACCGATGCGGGCACGCTGACAGCCGATTGCCAGTTTTGCGGCGCGCATTATGTGCTTGACCCGGCCACGGTTGGAAAAGACGTATAACAAGTGTCTGTTGGTTTTGGCCTGCCATATTGAAGCGGGGGCAAGGAGCGGTGCGTGGGGACCACGCACCGCTACGGATTTATAGCATTTGTGGTGTTTGTTAGACCCCCCCCCTCTGTAGACATGTTATATATGACATGTCTACAGAGGGGGGTGTAGGAGAAGCATATGGGATATCATATCGGTATTATTGGCGGTGATTGGTAAAGCCTGCTGTGGGGCGGGGTTAAGCCCGCATTATACGGGCCGCATTCGGCCAAAACCGGCGCAGTGGGCAACCCCAGCGCAAGCGGGCAACAAAAGCGCTTTATCATTTGCTTCATTGCCCCTATATAGAGGGTAATTCCCCCTACGAAAACCTCAAATAGCGCCCCGCGCACCCGAGTTTTCGGCACTGGATGAACTGTGATTAAAGGAGTTTGACATGGCCCTGCCCCTGATGCCCAAAGCCACCGCCGTGTGGTTGATTGACAACACAACGCTGGATTTCAAGCAGATCGCCGCCTTTACCGGCCTGCATGAGCTGGAGGTGAACGGCATTGCTGATGGTGAAGTGGCCATTGGCGTGAAGGGGTTTGACCCGGTCGCCAACAAACAACTCACCGCAGATGAGATCAAGCGCTGCGAAGCGGACCCGAAGGCCAAGCTGCAGTTGATGCATAACCCGGCTTCCGAGGGTGAGATGAAGCGCAAGGGCCCGCGCTATACCCCGCTTTCCAAGCGTCAGGACCGCCCGGCGGCGATTGCATGGCTGGTTAAATTCCACCCCGAGCTGACGGACGGGCAGATATCCAAGCTGGTTGGCACCACCAAGCCCACCATCATGGCGATTCGCGAGCGCACCCATTGGAATATCGCCAATATCCAGCCGATTGACCCGGTGGCGCTGGGCATGTGCCGCCAGATCGAGCTGGATACAGTGGTGGCCAAAGCTGCTGCCAAAGCTGCGAAAAACGGTGAGGTCATGTCTGACGAGGAGCGTATGAAGCTGGTTTCGACCGAGCAAAGCCTGCAGATGGAAGAGGACCGGGTGATGCCGTCCAATGTTTCGGGGCTGGAAAACTTTGCGCTGGGCGATAAGCCCGAGGCCGAAAAGGATGTGGATGCCGACAGCCTGTTCAACCTGCCAAAAGGTGATGGCGAATAGCTATTGCCAGCCGGGTTTAACCTGATACATCTGGGCCATAAGAACTTCCAAAGGAATGATTATGGCCCAGAATCTCTCTTCGCAAAGTACGCCTTCCCTTGCCTCGTTCAACTGGGAAGACCCATTTTTGCTCGATGATCAGCTCTCGGATGAGGAGCGCATGCTGCGTGATGCCGCCCGTGCCTATGCAGAGGAAAAGCTGCAACCACGGGTGATCGAGGCCTATCGCGAGGAAAAGACCGACCCCGATATTTTTGTCGAGATGGGTGAGATGGGCCTGCTGGGGGTTACCATTCCCGAAGCTTACGGTGGGCTGGGCGGCAGCTATGTTTCCTATGGGCTGGTGGCGCGGGAGGTCGAGCGGGTGGATAGCGGTTATCGCTCGATGATGTCGGTGCAAAGCAGCCTGGTGATGTATCCGATATATGCTTACGGCAGTGAGGCGCAGCGGCAGAAATACCTGCCCAAGCTGGCCAGTGGGGAGTGGATCGGCTGTTTTGGGCTGACCGAACCCGATGCCGGCTCGGACCCCGGCGGCATGAAAACCGTAGCCAGGGCGGTGGATGGCGGCTATGTGCTGAGTGGCAGCAAGATGTGGATATCCAACAGCCCGATTGCCGATGTCTTTGTGATTTGGGCCAAATCGGATGCGCATGGGGGCAAGATCAGGGGATTTGTGCTGGAAAAGGGCATGAAAGGACTGAGCGCGCCGAAAATTGGCGGCAAGCTGAGCCTGCGTGCCTCGATCACCGGCGAGATTGTGATGCAGGGTGTGGAGGTGCCGGAAAGCGCGCTTTTACCCGATGTGGAAGGTTTAAAAGGCCCGTTTGGCTGCCTGAACCGTGCCCGCTATGGCATTAGCTGGGGGGTGCTTGGCGCGGCGGAGTTCTGCTGGCACGCCGTGCGGCAATATGGCCTTGACCGCAGGCAATTTGGCAAACCGCTGGCCGGCATGCAGCTTTACCAGAAAAAACTCGCTGATATGCAAACCGAAATTACCCTTGGTCTGCAAGCCAGCCTGCGCGTTGGTCGCCTGATGGATGAAGGCCGCGCTGCGCCTGAGATGATCTCGCTGATCAAGCGTAACAACTGCGGCAAGGCGCTGGATATCGCCCGCATGGCGCGCGATATGCACGGCGGTAACGGGATATCGGAAGAGTTTCAGGTGATGCGTCATATGGTCAATCTGGAAACCGTGAATACCTATGAAGGTACCCATGATGTGCATGCGCTGATTCTTGGCCGGGCGCAAACCGGCCTGCAGGCGTTTTTCTAACCACGGTTTCTTTCTTTTCCAAATACTCCGGGGGTGAGCGCCTGCGCGAGGGGGCAGTGCCCCCTTGCCGAGCGTAGCGAGGCTACGGCGCCGCAGCCCATTTTTTAAGCTTGCTTCAAAAATGCCACCGGTGCCTCTTGATGCAACATCAGGATATTTTACTGCAGCGCCACCGCGCGCGCCTCGCTCGGGGACCCCGCCAGCAAGCTGGCGCGACCCCCTCGCTCGCCGCGTGTCGTGCCAAGCACGACGGGGTTCGCCTTGAGGTCAGGAAATGGTCAATACGATCTTTCCTATGTGATAAGCGCTCTCAATGCGCGCATGGGCCTTTGCGGCATCTTCCAGCGGATAGGCTTTGTCCATCACCGGCGCAATCCGGCC
>WFQA01000088.1 GCA_015487255.1 Paracoccaceae bacterium
CTGAGGTTCTATCTGGTGGCGGGGGAGGCCTCGGGGGATCGGCTCGGGGCGGCCTTGATGCGCGGGCTGAAGGCTGAAGCCACGGAAAATATTGAGTTTTACGGGGTGGGCGGGCCATTGATGATGGCCGAGGGGCTGACCAGCCTGTTTGACATGAACGAACTGGCGGTGTTTGGCCTGCTGGAGGTTTTGCCCAAATACCGGCATCTGAAGCGGCGGATGCAGCAAGTGGCTGAGGATGTGCTTGCCAAAGCCCCGGATGCGCTGATCACCATTGACAGCCCCGGCTTTTGCCTGCGACTGGCCGCCAAGGTGCGGGGGGAATTCAAGGGTAAAATCATCCACTATGTTGCGCCCTCGGTCTGGGCGTGGAAGCCCGGGCGGGCCGAGAAAATGGCGCGGCATGTGGACCATGTGCTGGCGCTTTTGCCTTTTGAACCACCATATATGCAAGCCGCCGGGATGAGTTGTGATTTTGTTGGCCATCCGGTGGTGGCAGAGCCGTTACCCCGCCCGGAAGCGGTGCAAAAGATGCAAGAAAAAGGGCCGCTGATCACCCTGCTGCCCGGCTCTCGCATGGGCGAGATCAACCGGCTGGCACCGCTGTTTTTCGAGGTTGCCAAGCGCATTGAGGGCTATCGCTTTGCCATTCCAGTAGCGGGGGCGCATCTGGTGGAGCCGCTGGAGCGGATGCTGAAACAGTCGGGGCTGGAGGCGGAGCTGGTGCTGCCCGAGGCGGGATTAAAAACCACGGTTTTTGCGGCATCCGAGCTGGCATTGGCGGCGTCCGGCACGGTATCGATCGAGCTGGCGGCCGTGGGCACGCCGATGGTGATTGGCTATAAAATCAATTGGCTGAGTGCGGCGATCATGCGCCGGATGATGCTGGCGCCCTCATTTACCCTCGTCAACCTGCTGACCGAGAGCAAAGCCGTGCCAGAATTTGAGCCGCGTGATTGCACGGTGGAAAACCTGTATGGGGCAATGAAACGGCTGCTGGAGGACCCGGCGGCGCGGGCGGCGCAGATCAAGACCGGCCAGCAGGCGATAAAGGCGCTGGGCAAGGGGGGGGAGGACCCGGGATTGCGGGCGGCGCGCGCGGTGCTTGCAGCTATTCAGTGAAATCAACCACTTTTGCACCGGTTTTGCGGGCCAGAACCGCCGGATCAATGGCAAAAACATGGTTGGGGGTGCCCGCTGCCGCCCAGATGAGCGGGAAATCCAGCAAGCGCGGGTCCATGAACCTGGCCACCGGGTTGAGATGGCCAAGTGGCGAGACCCCGCCAATGGCAAAGCCGGTATAGGCGCGGATACTGTCCGCATCGGCGCGGGTGAGGGCATGGCCACAAACGGCCCCGGCCTTGCCGGGCGAGACCCGGTTGCCACCCGCAGTCATAAAAAGCACGTGCTCTTCCGCGCCCTCTTTGCGAAACAGGATCGATTTGACGATCTGGTCCAGCACACAGCCACGTGCCTCAGCGGCCATTTGCGCGGTTGTGGTCTGCGCGGTTTCGCGGATGATCTCAATGGAAAGGCCAAGCGTTTTTGCCTCGGCCTCCACCCTTTTCAGCGATTTGCTCACCGGTTTTCGACATCCACATAATCCCGGAAGGTCGCGCCGGTGTAAAGCTGGCGCGGGCGGCCGATTTTCTGGGTCGGGTCGGAGATCATCTCTTTCCACTGCGCGATCCAGCCCACGGTGCGGGCCAGGGCAAAGATCGGGGTGAACATCGAGGTCGGGAAGCCCATGGCGTCCAGAATGATGCCGGAGTAGAAATCCACATTCGGGTAGAGCTTTTTCTCAATGAAATAAGGGTCATTGAGCGCGATCTTTTCCAGCTCTTTCGCCACTTGCAGGGTGGGGTTGTTTTCTATCCCCATCAGGCCGAGCACCTCGTCGGCGCTTTCCTTCATCACCTTGGCGCGCGGATCGAAGTTTTTATACACCCGGTGGCCAAAGCCCATCAGGCGGAACGGGTCGGATTTATCCTTGGCGCGGGCGATATATTCGGGGATGCGATCCACCGTGCCGATCTCGCGCAGCATCGAAAGCGCGGCCTCGTTCGCCCCGCCATGCGCCGGCCCCCAAAGGCAGGCCACCCCGGCGGCGATACAGGCAAACGGGTTGGCCCCGGAAGAGCCGGCAAGGCGCACGGTGGAGGTAGAGGCGTTTTGCTCGTGATCCGCATGCAGGGTGAATATCCGGTCCATCGCGCGGCTCAGGATCGGGTCCACCGCGTATTGCTCGGCAGGCACCGAGAAACACATGTTGAGGAAGTTCGAGCTGTAATCCAGCTCGTTTTTCGGGTAAACAAACGGCTGGCCGATGGAGTATTTATAGGCCCAGGCGGTGATGGTTGGGATTTTTGCGATCATGCGGATCGAGGCGATCTCGCGCTGCTCGGGGTCGTTGATATCGGTTGAATCGTGGTAAAATGCCGCCATCGCCCCCATGATGCCACAGACAATCGCCATCGGGTGGGCATCGCGCCGGAACCCGCGGAAGAAAGAAACCATCTGCTCATGCAGCATGGTGTGGCGGGTGACGCGGGGCACAAAATCGCTTAGCTGTTCCGCTGTGGGCAGCTCGCCGTAAAGCAGCAGGTAGCAAACCTCCAAAAAATGTGATTTTTCAGCCAGCTGGTCAATCGGGTAGCCGCGATAAAGCAGCTCGCCCTTGATACCGTCAATATAGGTGATCGCGGATTCGCACGAGGCGGTGGAGGTGAAGCCCGGATCATAGGTAAACACATCTCCCTGCGCGTAAAGCTTTTGAATATCAATGACATCCGGGCCGGCTGTCGGAGATTTCATCGGCAATTCCAGCACTTTGCCATCAAAGCTGAGGGTCGCGTGGGCGGGTTTGTCCTGTGGCATATTTTCTCTTTCTCTTCGCCGCCATTGGGCGGGCTGTTGACCATATAAGGCCCACGGCGCGCATGAGCGCACTCAGGTTGATGCATCCTCCAACCGGGCCAGTGTTTCTTCCTTGCCGAGCGTGATCATCATATCAAAAACACTGGGCGAGACGCCGCGCCCCGTGAGGGCGGCGCGAAGCGGCTGGGCCACCTTGCCGAGTTTGAGGCCTTCTCCCTCGGCAAAGTCGCGGATTTCCGCTTCGAGATTTTCTGGCTCCCATCTAGCATTTCGCAACCGCGAAGTCAAACGATTCAGCATACCACGGGATACAGAATCCAGCAGCCCGGCGGCTTTCGCATCGGGCTTGAACGGGCGCGACCCCAGAAAGAAATAAGCCATATCAATCAGTTCCGGAATTGTCTTGGCGCGGGACTTCAACCCGTCCATCGAGGCGATGAACACGCGTTTTTGTTCTTCACTGAAAGGCGGGCCGTTTTGCGCTGCAACATAAGCCTCTGTTTCATTGAATAATTCCGTATTATCCGCCGCCCTGATATGCTGGCCGGAGAGGTTTTCGAGTTTTTTGAAATCAAACCGGGCCGGGGCGCGGCCGATGGCCTCAAGATTAAACCACTCAATCGCCTGTTCGGTGGTGAAAAACTCGTCATTACCATGCGACCAGCCCAGCCGGGCCAGATAATTGCGCATTGCGGCGGCGAGATAGCCCATATCGCGATATTCCTCCACCCCGAGCGCGCCGTGGCGCTTGGAGAGCTTTTTGCCGTCATCACCGTGGATCATCGGCACATGGGCAAAAATCGGCACCTGCCAGCCCAAAGCCTGTGAAATAAGGGTCTGGCGCGCGGCGTTGGTCAGGTGGTCATCGCCGCGAATGACATGGGTGATGCCCATGTCATGGTCATCCACCACCACGGCCAGCATATAGGTCGGGGTGCCGTCCGAGCGCAGCAGCACCAGGTCATCCATGGTTTCGTTTTTGAAGGTGATGCGCCCCTGCACCTGATCATCCACCACGGTTTCACCACTTTTTGGCGCTTTCAGGCGCACCACATAGGGTTGGTCGGGGGCTGTATCGGCGTCACGCCACGGGCTTTGAAACAGCGGCGGGCGCTTTTCGGCCCGGGCTTTTTCGCGGAAAGCCTCGATTTCTTCCTTGGTTGCATAGCATTTATAGGCCGTGCCCGCCTCCAGCATCTGCTGCGCGGCCTCTCTGTGGCGCCCGACCCGCTCAAACTGGCTGACCACATCCCCATCCCAATTCAGCCCCAGCCATTTCATGCCGGCAAATATCGCCTCGGTGGCCTCGGGGGTGGAGCGGGCGCGGTCGGTATCCTCGATTCGCAGCAGGAACTTGCCACCATGATGCCGGGCAAACAGCCAGTTGAACAGCGCCGTGCGCGCCCCGCCAATATGCAAATAGCCGGTGGGCGAGGGCGCAAAGCGGGTGACGACATCATTTGATGACATTTGTTAACCTTTCAGAAACCATAACAGGGTGATGATTGGTTTTTAGGGCATGGCGCGGGGGAGAACAAGGCGTGGCTTGGCTGGAATCCCAGCGGCAGAACCTCATTTTATGGGCTCCGGTGGTTTTGGCTGGCGGGGTTGGGCTTTATTTTGCCCTGCCGTTTGAGCCGCCGCTCTGGGCCGGGCGGGCGCTGACCATGGCGGCAATTCTATGGTTGGTTCTGGCATGGCGGCTTTCAAAGCTGTTGCGATTGGCCATGCTTGCCCTGTTTTTCCTAAATTTGGGTTACCTCGCGGCGGTTTACCGTAGCGCATCGGTGGCCGAGCCGGTGCTGGGCTTTCGCTATTACGGCCCGATCGAGGGGCGGATCATTGCCATTGACCGCTCCGCCAGCAAGGCCCTGCGCCTGACCTTGGACCGGGTGGTGCTGGAGCGGGTGAACCAGCCGCCGGCCAAGCTGCGGGTGTCATTGCTTGGTGCTATCCCCGAGGGGCTGGAGCTTGGGGCGCGGGTGGTGGTGGTGGGCAGCCTTTCGCCCCCCGGCGGGCCGGTGGAGCCGGGGGGCTTTGATTTTAGAAAATACGCCTGGTTTGACCGGCTTGGCGCGGTGGGATACAGCCGCAACCCGCTGATGCTGATGCGCCCCTATGAAAACCCCGATACCGGGCTTTGGCTGGCCGAGGCCCGGCGCGCACTGGCCACAAAGATTTCAACCGCGATCGGCGGGCAAAACGGTGCTTTTGCCGCCGCGATCCTGACCGGAGATCGCAGCCGGATCGATGGTGATGTGCTGCAAACCCTGCGCGATTCCAACCTCGCCCATCTGCTGGCGATTTCGGGGCTGCATATGGGGCTGCTCACCGGGTTTGTGTTTTTGCTGGTGCGGCATGGGCTGGCATTGATGCCGCGCATAGCGCTGCGGGCGCCGGTTAAAAAAATCGGTGCGGGCGCGGCGTTGCTTGCCGGGTTCGCCTACCTTTTTCTTTCGGGGGGCAGTGTGGCAACCCAGCGGGCTTATATCATGGCGGCGGTGGTGCTGGTTGCGGTGCTGCTCGACCGGCCGGCCTTTTCGCTGCGCGCGGTGGCGCTGGCAGCTTTTCTGGTGTTGTTGATGCGGCCAGAAAGCCTTGGCGAGGCGGGGTTTCAGATGTCATTTGCCGCTACCACGGCGCTGATCGGCACCTTTGAGGCCCTGCGCACGGCCCGCTGGTGGCGCTGGGTGAAAGAGCACGCGCCGCGCTGGATGCTGCCGGGGCTGGGGCTGCTGATCACCTCAACCGTGGCCGGGGCGGCGACCGCGCCGATTGCCGCCTACCACTTCAACCATATCCCTAATTTTGGCCTGCTGGCCAATTTGCTGACCGTACCGCTGATGGGGCTGCTGATCATGCCCGCTGCGGTGCTGGCGCTGATCTTGAGCCTTTTCGGGCTGGGCGGGCTGGCCTTTTGGCTGATGGGGCAGGGGGTGGGCTGGATATTGGGAGTGGCGGGCTGGTTTTCATCTATTGAAAATGCGGTGACGCTGGTGAAAACCGGGCCGTGGTTTGTGCTGCCAATGGTGGCGCTGGCCGGGTGCCTTGGGTTTTTGCTGCTTGGCCGGGCGCGCCTATTGGGGGTGGCGCTTTTTGCTCTGGCGCTGCTGCTGTGGGGGACAAATGAGCGGCCATTGGTTCTGGTCAATCAAAATGGTGCCCTGGTCGGGGTGCTTGGCCCGAATGGCCGCGCGCTGAATAAGGAAACCGCCTACGGGTTTGCGGCCGGGGTCTGGCAGGAAAATGATGGCGACAGGGCCAGCCAGGCCGAGGCTTTTGCCCGCAGTGGCTGGCAGGTCGATGGCAAGGTCTCAACGGCATATCTTGATAACCAATGGGTGGTGGTTCTGACCCGGAACAAATTGCCGCAATCCGAGCCATGCACGGCGCGGGTTGTTTTGATCGCCCCGAAATGGGAGCAGGCCCCGGCTGGGGATTGTGTGTTTCTCGGCAAGGGGGACATAGCCGGTCTGGGTGGGTTTTCGATCAATTTCGAGACCGGGCGCGCGGTGATCACCCCTGCCGCACCTCGGCTTCCGGCCCGGCCGTGGAACAGTGGCGGCAGGCCTTATATATGAGTGACGCCCCTGTTTGAGCGGCGCTAACCCGTTGTATTTTCAAGAAACCGGTCAAGGCGCGGGCATAAAGGCTGAAAATAATTCTTCACTTATAATAAAACTGTCATAAACTGACCCTACTAAATAAACGGGAGCAGGATTCGACGGACTCCCGACCAAACCCGGAGGAAACTATGAAAAAGATTGCACTTGCATCTGTGCTGGCCCTTGGTGTGGCCGCGCAGGGTATGGCCCAGGAGCTTACCGTTTATACCGCCGTTGAGGCCGAAGACCTCGCCCG
>WFQA01000089.1 GCA_015487255.1 Paracoccaceae bacterium
AACGCGGCGAGGCTGTGCCGGAGCGCGCGCCGGTTTTGGCGGCGGGCGGGGCAAGCTGCACCTTGCCCTCGGCGTTTGATGCGCTGGCACGGCTGCCTGCCGGCATGGTGGTGAGTAGTGCGGACCTTGGAGCGGGGCTGCTGGCCTATACCCCGCATCGGGTGTTGAACGCTAATTTCCACCGCAATCAGGCGGGCTTGCAGGCGGGGATCGATCTCGCCCGCGCGCCGCTTTTTGAGGTGCCGGAGCGGCTGGCGGCACTGGGGGTGAAATATCTGGTGTTTTGCCCTTCGGACCCTTGGCTGCTTTCGCTTGCGCCCAATGCACCGGATAGGCTTTGGGCGCGGCTTTATGCCGGTGATCCGCCACCGTATTTAATACCGGTTCTGGATGGCGGGCTGGTGGTTTATGAATTTATCTCTGAAAAGGAGCCGTAAAATGGCGAGTTTATCTCTTCCGGTTATGGTATGGATCGGGCTGATATTCACCCCGGTCGCGATCGCGATTGGCCAGATATTGTTTAAGGTCGCCAGCGGGCGAGTGGAGCGGTTTGATCTGGCGGGGCTGGTGGCTTTGATGCTGGATCCGGTATTTATGCTGGCGCTTAGCCTTTATGGGGCAACCACATTTATGTGGGTTTTTGTGCTGCGCTCGGTGCCGCTTTCCATCGCTTATTCGTTTATGGGGATTACTTATTTGGCGGTGCCGGTGCTTTCGGCGCTGTTTTTGGGCGAGGTGCTGACATGGCGCAGCTATGTGGGCGCGATGATGATTATCGGCGGCCTGCTGGTAGTGAATGGCTAGGGTCAGGACCTATTAATATCTTGCCAATTTGACAAAGTTCTGAATCAATGCCTTTCAGCATCAGGAGGGCACCATGTCAGATCAATTTTGGCTCAGCAAAGAACAGTTGGCGCGGATTAAACCGTATTTTCCTTTGTCACACGGGGTGCCACGGGTGGATGACCGCAAAGTGATCAGCGGCATAATTCACGTCATTCGCAATGGGTTGCGCTGGCGGGACGCACCAGCGGTCTACGGGCCACATAAAACCCTGTATAACAGGTTTATCAGGTGGTCGAAAATGGGGGTGTTCGACAAGATTTTCACGGCTCTGGTCGCCGAAAACGGCCCGCCCGAACGCTTGATGATCGATGCAACCCACCTTAAAGCGCACCGGACGGCTTGCAGCCTGTTAAAAGGGGGGATGTTCCCCGCGCTATTGGCCGAACAAAGGGTGGGCTGAATTCCAAATTACACGCGGTTTGCGATGGTGAGGGCCGCCCCGTGCGGCTTTTACTGACCGAGGGCCAGCAATCCGACCATAAAGGTGCTGCTACAATGTTGCCGGATTTACCGCCCGCAAAAGAGATATTGGGCGATAAAGGCTACGATAGCGATGCCTACCGCGCCGCCCTGATCAAGCGCGGGATAACTCCGTGCATACCACCGAGAGCCAAACGCAAACACCCAGCAACATATTGTAAAACCTTATACAAACTGCGTCACAAGGTGGAGAACATGTTTGCCAAACTCAAGGACTGGCGGCGCATCGCCATGCGCTTCGATCGTTGCGCACATGCTTTCCTATCAGCAATACAAATAGCCGCTATCGTTATCTTCTGGATCAATCAATGAGTCCTGACCCTAGAAAAGCAAGAAGAAGCTGATGCATATAATTATAAGCAAGCAGAAATAATGTTTCAGATGCAGGAAGACCTGCGAAATTCGGATAGTCTATTTGACAACATTATCGGGGATCTTTTGTCCAGCGACGACCAATGGGAAGGTTACATTGAAAGGGTTGGAGTACCCCTTAACCAACGAATAGAGATGGACTTGGGCGAACTTTTGGGCAATATGCTCATTGCAGTTGCACCAGCGCGTGGGTCAGTAGGTGCCTCAAAAGGCGCAGCGTGGCAGGGTCCTGTTGATTACTCTTCTATTGGTTCTTCTAACGCAAGATTGTATACAGCTTCGCAAAGATCAGAAGCTCTTGCGCTGAATAGGACAAGTAATGGCGGAATTGTTAGGAGTGATATTGATGGGACCATTATGGTCCAGCCAGTCCGTAGCCGACGCGGTGTAACACCCAATCGAAACGAATGGAGTTTTGATCACAAAAATCCACATAGTTTAGGTGGCCCAACAAATGGCTCCAATTTGCAAATTATTACTCGTTTCCAGAACACAATAAA
>WFQA01000090.1 GCA_015487255.1 Paracoccaceae bacterium
AAAGCGGCCATCACCTTTGACCGGGTGCCACTGGCTGATGCCGCGCCCTATGCGGCGGAGGATGCCGATATCACCCTGCGCCTTTGGCAGCTTTTCAAGCCACGCCTGGTGGCTGAGGGCATGAGCACGGTCTATTATACGCTGGAGCGGCCTTTGGTGGCTGTGCTGGCTGAGATGGAAATGTCTGGCATTAAAGTGGACCGGGGGCAACTGGCGGCGATGTCCAACGCTTTTGCCCAGGATATGGCGGTGCTGGAGGGTGAGATCAAGGCGTTGGCCGGGCGGGATTTCAACGTCGCCTCGCCCAGGCAGCTTGGCGAGATACTGTTTGGTGAAATGGGCCTGCAGGGCGGCAAAAAGGGCAAAACCGGCGCCTATGCCACTGGCGCCGATGTGTTGGAGGACCTCGCGGCAGAGGGGAGCGAGCTGGCGGCCAAGGTGCTGGACTGGCGCGGCATGGCCAAGCTCAAAAGCACCTATACCGATGCGTTGCAAACCCATATCAACCCCGAAACCGGGCGGGTGCATACCTCTTATGTGATCTCGGGGGCCACCACCGGGCGGCTGGCCTCGACCGACCCCAACCTGCAAAACATTCCGGTGCGCACCAAGGCCGGGCGGCGCATTCGCGAGGCCTTTGTGGCCGAGGATGGCCATAAGCTGGTCAGCCTGGACTACAGCCAGATCGAGCTGCGGATATTGGCGCATATCGCAGAAATTGACAGCCTGAAACAGGCGTTTCTGGAGGGGCTGGATATTCACGCCATGACCGCGAGCGAGATGTTTGGCGTGCCGATGCAGGAGATGACGCCGGAGATCAGGCGGCAGGCGAAAGCAATCAATTTTGGTGTGATCTATGGCATTTCCGGCTTTGGTCTGGCGCGCAATTTGCGGATACCGCGTAAAGAGGCACAGGGGTTCATTGACCGCTACTTTGAGCGTTTTCCCGGTATTCGCAGCTATATGGATGCCACGGTGGCGGGCGCAAAGGAGAAGGGCTATGTCGAAACCCTGTTCGGGCGGCGCATCCACACGCCCAATATTGCCGCCAAGGGGCCACATGCGGGCTTTGCCAAACGCGCGGCGATCAATGCGCCTATTCAGGGCACGGCGGCCGATATCATCCGCCGCGCCATGGTGCGGGTGCCCGAAGCGATTGCAGGCCTGCCCGCCAAGATGTTGCTTCAGGTGCATGACGAACTGATCTTCGAGGTTGAGGATGCGGCGATAGAAGAAACCATTGCGGTTGTGCGGCAAGTGATGGAGAATGCGGCAGAGCCTGCGGTGAAGATCAATGTGCCGCTGGTGGTGGATGCCGGTATTGGCCACAGCTGGGCTGAGGCGCATTAAGGGGTTGGCCCCGCCGAGGCGAAGCCGAGGCCATGGCCCTCCGCGAGGTGTTATTTTGCGTAGCAAAATAACACCTCGCGGAGGGCAACAATTGCAAGCCGAAGGCGCCGCACGCGCTGACGAGGTGTCCTGGACAAAGGGGCGCAGCCCCGACTTCAGGCCGCCGAGGAAGCGCGGTTCTGCTGGTGAAGTGATGCACCCGGCCAAAGGTGCCTTTGCTTCGGGGCGGGGCGGTGAGTGCGGTTTTGCTTGAGTGGCGGTGCACTGCCCCACCCGCTCAGCAAAGGCACGGTTTTCAGCAGAACTGAAAACACGGCTGGCCGGCGGCGGTGGCCTCGCTGCGCTCGGCGGCGCTTAGACCAACCCCAGCCTCGCCCGCCATATATAGCGCCACATGCCCAGCACGCTGGCCACGCTCAGGCCAATCGCCAGGCCGATCCAGATGCCGATGGCCCCAAGGCTGCTATATTGCGAGAGCAGATAAGCCATCGGAATACCAATTCCCCAATAGGAAAACAGTGCGATCTGCATCGGTACGCGGGTGTCTTTCAGCCCGCGCAGCAGCCCTGCGGCCAGCACCTGTAACGTGTCAACCAGTTGGAAAGCCGCCGCCACAATAAGCAGTGGAATGGCAAAGGCCAAAATGGCTGCGGCCTCAGGCTCGCTCATATCGAGAAACAGCGAGATGATCAGCGCCGGGAACAGCACAAACAGCATGCTGAGGGTGAGGGCGATGCCGATACCAAGCAACAGCACGGCTTTCCCGGCGATGGCGATCTCCTCACAGTCCTGCCGTCCTTTAGCCAGTCCCAGCCGGATGGTAGCCACCTGCGACAGCCCCAGCGGGATCATGAACGCAACCGAGGTGATCTGAATGACGATCCCGTGCGCGGCCAATGCAATGGTGCCAAACCAGCCCATCATAATGGCTGAAAACGAAAACAGCGCAATCTCGGCCATAATCGAAATGCCGATCGGCCAGCCCAGTCGGGCAAGTTCAAAAAACCCGGCCCAGTCAGAGCGCCAGAAACGCTTGAAAACCGCATGTGGGCGTAGCGCCGGGTGCCAATGGCCATAGCACATCAGCAGGGTCATGGAGAGCAGGCTGGAGCCAAGGGTGGCAATGGCCGCACCTCGCAGCCCCATTTCCGGCGCGCCCCAGTTGCCAAAGATAAACGCATAGTTCAGCACCCCGTTCAGCCCGGCGGCCATCAGGGTGACGGCAAGCACCGTATGGGCTTTGTTGACCACCCCGAGATAGGAGCGCATCACCATGATAAACAGGTTGGGCAGCAAGGCCCATTTGGCGATGCCCAGATATTCATCCGCCATACCCGCCAATACCGGGTCCTGCCCCAGCGCCAAGAATATCGGCTCGGCAAACCACATTACGGGCAGGGCGATGATGCTAAACGCGCTCACCACCCAAAACCCCATGCGCACCGCGCGGCGCAGGCCTTTTTGGTCCCCGCCCCCCAGCGCCTGCGCTGCCATCGGCATCACCGCTTGCGCAAAGCCCGAGCCGGTCAGCATCAGCACCAGAAAAAGCTGGGTGGCCAGCACGCTGGCGGCCAGTGGTGCCGCGCCATACCAGCCGAGCATGATCGTATCGGTCACCCCCATCAATATCTGTGCCAGCAACGCTCCGACCATCGGCAGGCCAAGCAGGATGGTGGCGCGCAGATGCGGGCCAAAGCGGTGGCGCTGGGTTGGGGCTTTGCTCATGGGTATCTCTGAATATCGCGACACGGAATAGTGGCGCGACGGGTTCAGCTTAGCGTAGATCGCGGCAAAGGAAAACGGAAAATTCAGCGCAAGGCCCGCAAGTGTTTTTCCACCTCATCCAGCCGGGCTTTATCAGGTGAGCGCGCCACCAGATGGGTGCCAAAACCGCTATCGGTCACAAACGGGTAGGAGCCGATGGCAATATCGGGAAAGGCTTTGGCAATTTCGGCCAGCGCCGCCGCCACCTGCCCCTCGGGGCGGTCAATGCGCACCGAGACCGAGCCAAGCGGCACCCCGCCGGTCAGGCCGGGCAGCAGGCTCTCAACCATGGTGGTGAAAACCGCCGGCACTCCGGCCATCACATATACATTTTCAAGCTGAAACCCCGGCGCATGGCTGACCGGATTTTCGATCAGCGCGGCACCATCCGGGATGCGGGCCATGCGCAGGCGCATTTCGTTCAGATCATCGGGATTATTATAGTTTTGCGCCAACATCGCCCTTGCATCCGCGCGCACATCGATGCCCACACCAAAGGCGTCGGCGATGGCGTCTGCGGTGATGTCATCATGGGTTGGGCCAATGCCGCCGGAGGTGAAAACATGGTCAAAACGCCCACGCAGGGCATTGATCGCCGCTTTGATCGCCGCGTGCTCATCGCTGACCACGCGCATTTCCTTAAGGTCTATCCCCGCCTCGGTCAGCCGTTTGGCGAGGTAATGCCCGTTGCTGTCTTGGGTGCGGCCCGAGAGGATCTCATCTCCGATCAGCAATATGGCGGCGGTGGGGTTCATCTTGAGGCTCCAGCAAAAGCGCGATAGGGAGGGGCATGAAATATACCCAACCCCTGATCCGCGCAACTCTCATCAAACGGTATAAACGGTTTTTGGCCGATGTCACCCTGCCGGATGGCAGCAAGACCACCGCCCATTGCGCCAACCCCGGCGCGATGACCGGGCTGGCCGAGCCGGGCACGCCAATCTGGTTGGAGCCAAATAACGACCCCAAGCGCAAACTGCGCTATAGCTGGAAGCTGGCCGAGCTGGATGATGCACTGGTGGGAGTGGATACCGCCCTGCCCAACAGAGTGGTCGGCGAGGCGCTTGCAACGGGTTTGGTGCCAGAGCTGGCCAGCTATAAAACCCTGCGCGCCGAGGTAAAATATGGCGCGGGCAGCCGGGTGGATTTTCTGCTCACCCAGGCAGGCCTGCCCGATTGCTATGTCGAGGTGAAAAGCGCCAATCTGAGCCGCGTGGCGGGGCTGGTCGAGTTCCCCGATACCGTCACCAAACGTGGGGCACGGCATATGGATGAGCTGGCGGCCATGGTGGCGGCGGGCCACCGCGCCGTGGTGCTTTACCTTGTGCAGCGCAGCGACAGCAGCGCTTTTGCCGTAGCGGCGGATATCGACCCGGCTTACGCCGCCGCCTTTGCGCGGGCCTGCGCGGCGGGGGTGGAGGCGCTGTGCTACCGCGCTGATCTCAGCCTTGAGGGGGCCAGCCTTGGCGGGGCCTTGCCGATTGTTGCGCGGTAAACTATATCGGCAGGAAACCCTTCAGGAGAACCACCGTGCACCGCGCCAAAACCGGATTTTTGAACAAGGACGGCATCCGCATCCACCCGCCGGAGGATTTTGCCGGCATGCGCGCCTCTGGCCGTCTGGCGGCCGAGTGCCTTGATATGATCGCTGGGCATGTAAAACCCGGCGTTACCACCGGCGAGCTGGACGGGCGCATTCAGGCTTTTATCGAGGATGCGGGGGCGGTCTCGGCCACCATCGGCTATCGCGGCTATCAGCATGCCAGCTGTATCTCGATCAACCATGTGGTTTGCCACGGTATTCCGGGCAGCAAGGTGCTGAAGGATGGCGATATTCTCAATATCGATGTCACCTGCATTCTGGATGGCTGGTTTGGCGATAATTCGCGCATGTATGTGGCCGGCAAGCTCTCGCGGCGCGACGAGCGGCTGATAAACGTGACCCATGACGCCCTGATGCTGGGGATTGCCGCTGTGAAGCCGGGCAATAGTTTTGGCGATATCGGCGCGGCCATCCAGCGCCACGCCGAAAGCCACCGCATGAGTGTGGTGCGCGATTTTTGTGGCCACGGGCTGGGGCAGGTTTTTCATGCCGCGCCCAATGTGCTGCATTATGGCCAGCCCGGCAGCGGGCCAAAGCTGGAGGCGGGCATGTTTTTCACCATCGAGCCGATGATCAACCTTGGCCGCCCCGGCACCAAAGTGCTGAGCGATGGCTGGACCGCCGTGACCAAAGACCGCAAAAACACCGCGCAATTCGAGCACTCGGTTGGGGTGACAGCGGAAGGCTGCGAGATTTTCACCCTGTCGCCCGCCGGTAAATTCCACCCGACATGGGCCACTTAAGTATTTATTAACCAAAGCGTGGGAATGGTTAATGCATGTCTATGCGTAACCAGTTTGCCGAAAAGCCCTTTCCCGGATTCGATGCGGATTTCGAGGTGGTTCCGGCGGATAAGCCCGCCAAGCCAGCAGAGCCGCATTATACCAACCACCGCCAGCGCTTGCGGGGCCGTTTCATGCGGGCCGGGGCTGCGGCTTTGGCCGATTACGAAATGCTGGAACTGGTGCTGTTTCGCGCCATTCCGCGCCGTGATGTCAAGCCATTGGCCAAGCGGCTGCTGGCCGAGTTTGGTGATTTCAACCGGGTTATATCCGCCCCCGCCGCCCGGTTGGCGCAGGTGCAGGGCATTGGCGATGCCGCGGTGCAGGAGCTGAAAATCGTGGAAGCCGCGGCGCAAATGCTGGGGCAGGCGCGGGTGCTGGGGCAAAATGCCATCACCTCGTGGTCCTCCCTGATGGAATATTGCAAAACCGTGATGGCGCATCGCGAGACCGAGCAGTTCCGCATACTATACCTCGACCGTAAAAACACCCTGATCGCGGATGAACCGCAAGCCGTGGGCACGGTGGACCATGTGCCTGTCTACCCGCGCGAGGTGGTCAAACGGGCGCTGGAGCTGAACGCTTCGTCGCTGATACTGGTGCATAACCACCCCTCGGGCAGCCCGGACCCGTCAGATGATGATATCACCATGACCAACCGCATTGTTGATGCCGCCAAAGCGCTGGGTATTTCGGTGCATGACCATATCATCATCGGCAAAGAGCGCGATGCCAGCTTCAAGGCGCTGGGCCTGATTTAGCCGCGAGATATAAATTCCTTACCTGCCGGCCATCCGGATATCATCCAGCGCGCCGGGCAAGGCGATTTGCCCGGCAATCCGGCCGCATTCAGGCAGGGTAAAGCGCACATTGCGCACCCCGGCATTGCGCCCCTCGCGCGAGCGGCTGGTTTTGGCCGTGATCTCCTGGCCACAGAGCAGCTCGGGATTCGCGATCAGGATCGAAAGCGCCACCGTGCCGCGCTGCTGGTTGCGGTTGATCGGGATGGTATAGACCTCAGCCAGCGCGCCGCGCTCCAGCGCCGGATCACCGAGTTGCAGCAGATAACCGCCACCCTTGATCCGGGAGGTGCGGTAATCGCGTGGCGATAGCGGCGAGACATGGCCCTCGGAACCAACCGCCGCACCGTATTCAAAGGCGTTCAGATCAAGATCCATATCGCCGCGCCATGAAACCCCGGCGCGCATCACATCCTGCATACCACGCACGGAAATGGTGGTGCTGCCGCTGCTCTGGTCCTCAAAGCGCGCGGTGATCTCGGCCTCTGGTGCCATGGCGGGCAGGGTGATGCGGGCCAGGCCCTGCGCATCGGTGAGCAATGAGAACTCCAGCCCGGCATGGCTGATGGTCACCATCTGTCCGGGCTTGCAGGGCGCGCTGATCTCGATCTCGATCATCGCGCCGCTTTGCTCCTGACCGGCAAGCAAAATTGCACAGGCCGAATTTTGTGCCGGAGCGGTGATCACCGGGGCAGCCGGTGTGCCCGGCAGGCTGGCTTGCAGGATAGCCGGCTGGTCTGCCGGGCTGAGATCGATGGCAGGTATTGCCCCGAACCCGGGTGAAGGCACGGCCAGCGCGGCGATTTCAGCGGCGCGGCTGGTCTCGTCCACCCGGCGGGTGGTGGAGATGAAGCGGGACATGATATCATATTGGAAGATACGCGCGGGTGCGGTTATCTGGTTGGGCATGGCACCAACAACACCAGGCGCAACGGCGGGGCGGGTGATATCGATGGGCAGATTGCCCAGGAAAACAAACGGGCTGCGGCCGGGAATGGCATCAGCCGCACGGGAGGCAAAAACGCTTGCCCCGTCCTCAAGCCCCGGCAGGGGCGGGGCGTCAAGCGCTGTCGCCGCGCGGGGCTCACGCTCCAGTATCGCCACCTCGCTTGGGGCGGCTGATGCGGGGGCCAGTGCCGGAGGGGGCACCAGCGCCTTGGCAAAGCTCTGCGCGCCGGGTTCGGATAAAATAACATTCAGGCTTTCGCCCGCCGTATTGCCATCGGCGCTGGTGCCTTGCAGGGCAATCAGCGCAATCGGGCCGCTGGCATTGGGGGCGGCGCTGAAGGATTGGTCAGGCGGGGAGGTGGTGGACTGGGCGGCGGCAATTTCGACCGGGGCAAAGCTGGCTTCATCGGGGCTGGCCAAAACCGGAGAAGATTCTTCTGCGGCTATTGCGCCCGGGCTGAGAGGCAATGCGGCCAGCGCTTCGGGGCCGCGCTCAAGCTGGGTGATATTGGCATCACTGCCAGATGCCGCCTGCAACCCTGTGGGTGCGGCGACATTTGAGGCAATGGCCCGCTCGGAACCGCCAAGGGAGATATTGCTTGATTCGCCCATCTCCGGGGCCTGAAATGCCGACGGGTCAACCGCCGCTGCCCGGGTGGCGGCGGCGCTGTTTTGCG
This sequence comes from Paracoccaceae bacterium, assembly GCA_015487255.1. Lineage (GTDB taxonomy): Bacteria > Pseudomonadota > Alphaproteobacteria > Rhodobacterales > Rhodobacteraceae > UBA3077. Next base: position 7,925 of record WFQA01000090.1, read on the forward strand.
CGGTGATGTTTTGATCGGCATTGCCAGCGTTGCTCAACCCGCCGGATGGTTGGCGGATGGCGGCAACCGCCACATCGGGGCTGACCAGCTCGGAAAGGCTTGGCGCGGCCAGAGAGGGCGGCGACATTTCCACGCTCAGGGTTTCCAACTCCGGGGCGTCCTCAAAGCTGCCATTTGGCTCGGGGGAGCCGGCCAGGGTGGTGGTTTGCGAACCGACAGCGGGGGCTTCGGGGCCGCTTGGTTGTGGCTTTGTTTCAGCAATGGCGGCGGGTTGCTCCCCGGCCGCCGGTTGGCTGAAATCCACCGAAATCACGTTGATTTTCACGGCATTGGGGTCGCATTTGCCCTCGGCATCAACGCAATAGGCGAAGTCAACCACGCCGCTGCTATCCGGCGGGCTGCTATAGGTGAGCTTGTTGCCGCTGGTCAGTTCAACCGTGCCAAAAGCAGGCCGGGTGAGCACCACGATCGGGCCTTTGACCAGATCATTGGAAAGCACGTCGAGAATCTGCACCGCGCCGGCACGCACCGAATAGGAATCATCTTGCGACACAACTTTGGATTCGCCAGACATAAGGCCAACAATGCGATCCCCATACTTGACCATGGACCCGGCGAAAACCGCCAGAACCAGACCGGTGAGAATCATCATCATGCGATCGTTTTTGAACACGATCCGCGCCTCCAAATTGACTTCTACCCTGTTAATTATCACATTTAGTTAGAATTTACAACGCCTTATAAGGCGGAGTTGAACTAATTTTTAATCTTCACAAAAAACCCAACCCATAGAACAGGCCGCAGCATTATCCCTATATATTGTGGCTTAATTGTGACTGCCACACCCTCCGGGCCATCCGGCGCGCGGCTGCATGGGTATCTTGCCTGCGCCGCAGACTATATCCCGAACCCTGCCGTGGTAATACTTTGCCGTGGCTATACCTTGCCGTGGCAATGTTTGTATTTTTTGCCGGAGCCACAAGGGCAGGGCGCGTTGCGGCCGGTGCGGCCCCATGTGCTTTCATCGCCCGGGTCCACGCCGCCGGGCTGTGCGCCGGTTTGCGCGGCTGCCGCCTGCTGCTGCACGGCCAGCATTTGCGCGCGCATCGCCTCTTGCTCCTCGGGCGACAGCACCCTGATATGGCAGAGCTGTTTGGTCACATCCAGCCGCAAGCGGTTGAGGAAGTTTTCAAACAGGGTGAAGGCTTCGGATTTATATTCGTTCAGCGGGTCGCGCTGGGCATAGCCGCGAAACGCCACCACCTGGCGCAGGTGCTCCAGCGTCAGCAGATGCTCGCGCCAGGCTTTGTCGATGGTTTGCAGCAGCACCTGCTTTTCGACCCGGCGGAAGGTTTCCGGCCCGGCTTGTGCCACCTTGGCGGCCATGGCCTTGTCGGTTTCGTCATAAAGCCGTTCGGTGATGATCTCTTCATCCACACCTTCTTCTTTGCCCCATTCGATGATTGGCAGGTCAAGGTTGAAATGTTCGATGGTTTTGGCATAAAGCCCCGACATGTCCCACTGGTCGGGGTAGGCTTTGGGCGGGATATGCTCGGCGACCAGGTCGTCAACCACATCATTGCGCATATCGCGGACCTGCTCGGACAGGTCTGTGGCTTCCATGATCTCGCGGCGCTGCTCAAACACCCGTTTGCGCTGCTCGTTCATCACGTCATCATATTTCAGCACGTTTTTGCGGATGTCGAAATTGCGCGCCTCGACCTTGCCTTGCGCGCGCTCCAGCGCCTTGTTGACCCAGGGGTGCACAATCGCCTCACCCTCTTTCATGCCAAGCTTGCCCAGCATTTTATCAAGGTTGCCGGAGTTGAAGATGCGCATCAGGTCATCTTCCAGGCTGAGGAAAAAGTGGGTGCGCCCCGGGTCGCCCTGACGGCCGGAGCGGCCGCGCAGCTGGTTGTCGATCCGGCGGCTTTCGTGGCGCTCGGTGGCCAGCACATAAAGCCCGCCGGCTGCCAGCGCCTGTTTCTTGGCCACCTCCACCTCGGCTTCAATGCGGGCGCGAATCGCGGCCTCGTCCGCCCCTTCGCCCGCTTCGGCCATGGCTGCTGCCACTTCCATATCCACATTGCCGCCAAGCTGGATATCGGTGCCGCGCCCGGCCATGTTGGTGGCGATGGTCACCGCGCCGGGCTTGCCCGCTTTGGCAATGATAAAGGCCTCCTGCTCGTGAAAGCGCGCGTTCAGCACCTCGTGGGGCACGTTCCGGGCTTTCAGCAACTGGCTCAGCATCTCGGATTTTTCAATCGAGGTGGTGCCGACCAGCGTGGGCTGGCCCTTTTCATGGGCGGTTTTTATTTCCTCGACCACCGCGTCGTATTTCTCCTTGGCGGAGCGGTAGACCTGGTCATGCTCGTCAATGCGGATGATCGGTTTGTTGGTTGGCACTTCCACCACGCCAAGCTTGTAGATCTCCTCAAACTCGTCGGCTTCGGTCAGGGCGGTGCCGGTCATGCCGGCGAGCTTGTCATAAAGCCGGAAATAGTTCTGGAAGGTAACGGAAGCGAGGGTGATGTTTTCGGGCTGGATCGGCAGGCCCTCCTTGGCCTCGATCGCCTGATGCAGGCCGTTGGAAAGCCGCCGACCGGTCATCATCCGGCCGGTGAATTCGTCAATCAGCATCACATCATCGCCTTTGACGATGTAATCTTTTTCGTTCTTATACATTTTATGCGCCAGCAGCGCCTGATTGACATGGTGAATGAGCGAGGCGGATTCCGGGTCATAAAGCGAGGCCTCGGCATCCAGCAGCCCAACCGCATGCAGTCGCTGCTCGACAAATTCATTGCCCTCGTCGGTCAGGTTGGCGTTGCGGGTTTTTTCGTCGATCTCGAAATGCTCATCGGCAAGTTCGGGGATCAGCGCGTCGATCTTCTGGTAAAGCTCGGATTTATCCTCCGTCGGGCCGGAGATGATCAGCGGGGTGCGGGCCTCGTCGATCAGGATGCTGTCAACCTCGTCGACAATCGCATAATGGTGCGCGCGCTGCACCATCTGGTCCAGCTCGGCTTTCATGTTGTCGCGCAGATAGTCAAAGCCCAGCTCGTTATTGGTGGCATAGGTGACATCCGCCTCGTAAGCGACTTTTTTCTCGATTTCGGGCATGTTGGGGTAAATCGCCCCGACAGTAAGGCCCAAAAAATTATAAACCTGCCCCATCCATTCGGCATCGCGCCGCGCCAGATAATCATTCACCGTCACCACATGCACGCCCTTGCCGGTGAGCGCGTTGAGGTAAACCGGCAGGGTGGCCATCAGGGTTTTGCCCTCGCCGGTTTTCATCTCGGCGATCTTGCCCTGGTGCAGGAATATCCCGCCCATGATCTGCACATCAAACGGGCGCATGCCAAGGGCGCGCCGGGCCGCCTCGCGGGCATTGGCAAAGGCTTCGGGCAGCAGGTCGTCCAGGCTTTCGCCCTTGTCCAGCCGGGCTTTGAACTCGTCGGTCTTGGCTTTGATCTCGGCATCACTCAGGGCTTTGAAGGCCTCTTCCTGGGCATTGACCTTGGCGACCAGCGGGCGGGTGGCCTTTACCAGCCTGTCATTCTGGGTGCCAAACACTTTTTTGGCGATGCTGCCGATACCGAGCATGGGTTCTTATCCTCAAATGTCGCGTGGCCGGGCCAGCGATTGTTTGCCCGGGGGCAAAAATGCCAGCCATGGGCGCTTGTATGATCGCGCCGGAGCGCGTAAGAAATTCGGGCGTAATATACACACCTTTACACGGGGTAAGGATGTAAGCGCCGCCATGGCAAGTGTCAACGTATGTGGTGGTTTATTAATGCCCGAATTCGGGCGCAACAGGAAGTTGGAGAACAACATGCGAAATTTTTTGGCCGCCAGCGCGGTTTCGGCTCTTTTGGCACTGGGCGCGGGTGCGGTCTATGCGCAAGAAGAGATGAATGCCGACACGGTGATCGCATCGGTTAACGGCACCGATATCACCCTTGGCCATGTGATTGTGCTGCGCCAGCAATTGCCGCAGGAATACCAGAACCTGCCCGACGAGGTGCTGTTTGAGGGGATCATCAACCAGTTGATCGAGCAAACCCTGCTGGCCGATTATGCCGAGGCCAATGTGACGGAGCTTCCCCGCGAGGTGGAGCTGACGCTTGAAAACGAAAAGCGGGCGGTTTTTGCCTCGTTGCAAATTCAGCGGGTGGTGGAGCGGGAGATTCCCGAAGCCGAGCTGCAGGCGGCCTATGACGCGCAATTCGCCAATCTGCCCGCCGAGCCGGAATTCAACGCCAGCCATATACTGGTTGAAACCGAGGAAGAGGCGTTGGCGCTGATCGAAACCCTGAACGGGGGCGCGGATTTTGCCGAGCTGGCCAGGGAGAAATCCACCGGCCCATCGGGGCCAAATGGCGGCGAATTGGGCTGGTTTGGCCTTGGCATGATGGTGCCGGAATTTGAAACCGCCGTGCTGGGAATGGAAGCGGAGGGTATTTCGGCCCCGGTGCAGACCCAGTTTGGCTGGCATGTGATCCGGCTGAATGAAAAGCGCAACAAGCCGGCCCCAACACTGGAGGAAACCCGCGAAACCCTGCTTGATGGCTTGCGCCAGCAGGCGGTTGAGGCCGAGATTGAAGCGCTGAGGGCCGGAGCGGATATCACCACCCCGCCAGCGGATTTTGACCCGGCGCTGATGCGCGACCTCTCTTTGCTGGGGCAATAATGCCGGCAGATATAAAAGCGCGGATTGCCGCTCTGAAGGCCGAGCTGGCGGAACTGGAGGCGCAATTGCCGCCGCCGGTTTCCCCACTCGCGCCTGCGGCCTTCCCGCACTTGCCCGAGATCGACGGGGTGCGCTTTGCCCATGCCGCCGCCGGGGTGAAGTATAAGGGCCGCGATGATGTGATGCTGGCCGAGATTTGCGAAGGGGCGCAGATTGCCGGGGTGTTTACCCGCTCCACCACCCGCTCGGCCCCGGTATTGCGCTGCGAAGAAGCCCTGGCAAATCATGTGCAAGCGCCTGGCAAGGCCGGGAAGTTTGCTATTCTGGTTAACTCGGGCAATGCCAATGCCTTTACCGGTGGGCGGGGGTTTGAGAGTGTGGATGTGTTGCGGGAGGCTGTGGCGGAGGTGCTTGGCTGCCCGGCGGAGAAGGTGTTTACCGCCTCGACCGGGGTGATTGGTGAACCCTTGCCCCATGGCCGCATCGAAACGTCGCTCGGTGGGCTTGCTGCCGCACTGGATGCGGGCCGCGCCCGGGGTGCGGCCGAGGCGATCATGACCACGGATACCTTCCCGAAAGGGGCGGCGAAAGAGCTTGCGTTGGACGGGGTGCCGGTGAAGATCATGGGTTTTGCCAAAGGCTCGGGGATGGTGGCGCCGGATATGGCAACGATGCTGGTTTATATTTTCACCGATGCCAAAATCAGCCAGCCGGTGTTGCAGCAAATGCTGTGGCTGGAGAATGCATCGAGCTTTAATTCCATCACGGTGGATGGGGATACCTCGACCTCCGACACCTTACTTTTGGTGGCGACCGGGCGGGCGGATATGCCGGTGATCAACGATTTTGCCGATCCGCGCGCGCGGGTTTTCCGTGCGGCATTGCAGGAGGTTATGCGCGATTTGGCCACGCAGGTGGCGCGGGATGGCGAAGGGGCGAGCAAGTTGATCGAGGTGCGGATCACCGGTGCCAATTCCGACGGGGCGGCGCACCGGATTGCCATGTCGATCGCCAATTCTCCGCTGGTCAAAACCGCTGTGGCCGGGGAGGACCCGAACTGGGGCCGGGTGGTGATGGCGGTGGGCAAATCGGGCGAGCGGGCGGAGCGGGATCGGCTGAGCATAAGTTTTGGTGACATTCTGGTGGCGGAAAATGGCTGGGTTGCGCCGAGCTATACCGAAGCGGCAGGGGCGGCATATATGAAGCAAGACGAGATTGTCATTGCGGTGGATATCGGGCTGGATAATGGCATGGCCACGGTCTGGACATGCGATTTGACTCATCGATATATTACCATTAACGCGGATTATCGCTCATGAAAACCGTGCTGGTTTCTGCGGTGGCGCTGGTTGATGCGGATGGCCGGGTGCTGCTTGCCCAGCGACCCGAAGGCAAGATGATGGCGGGGTTGTGGGAATTTCCGGGTGGCAAGGTCGAGCCGGGCGAAACCCCGGAAAGGGCGCTGATCCGGGAATTGCAGGAAGAGCTTGGGGTGGATACATGGCAAAGCTGTCTGGCACCGCTGACCTTTGCCAGCCACGCTTATGGGGATTTTCACTTGCTGATGCCGTTATTTATCTGCCGGAAATGGCAGGGCATACCGCAACCACGCGAGGGGCAGGCGCTGAAATGGGTGCGGGCAACTGAGCTGCGGAAATACCCGATGCCGCCTGCCGACATTCCGCTTATCCCCATTTTGCAGGACTGGCTTTGACCCCATACCGGTCGTGCATTTCGCACGACACGCGCCGACGAGGTGCCCTGAACAAAGGAAGGCGAAGCCGACGACTTCAGGTCGCCGAAGGAGGCGCGCGCCGCGGCGCTGCAGTAAAAAAAC
>WFQA01000091.1 GCA_015487255.1 Paracoccaceae bacterium
GCGCATGCCCTTGCCGCCACCACCGGCGCTGGCCTTGATCATCACCGGATAGCCGATCTCGCGGCTGATCTTCACCGCTTCATCCGCATCCCCGATCAGCCCCATATGGCCGGGCACGGTTGAAACCCCGGCCTCCTCGGCCAGTTTTTTGGAGGTGATTTTATCACCCATCGCCTGTATCGCACTCACCGGCGGGCCGATGAAGGCCACGCCCGCTGCCTCCAGCGCCTCGGCGAATTTGGGGTTTTCCGAAAGAAACCCATAGCCCGGATGCACCGCCTCGGCCCCGGTTTGCCTGATCGCCGCCATGATTTTATCAATCACGATATAGCTTTCCGCCGCCGGGGGTGGGCCGATATGCACCGCCTCATCCGCCATTTTTACATGCAGCGCATCCCGATCGGCATCCGAATAAACCGCCACGGTTTTTATACCCATTTTGCGCGCGGTTTTCATCACCCGGCAAGCGATTTCGCCCCGATTGGCCACAAGGATTTTTTTGAACATCAAGCCATGCCCCTTTTGCAAACAAAATAAGGCTGCCCGCGATAGCAGGCAGCCTCAATGAACTTTAACCGCGAAAACGCGCGTGGTTTAGCAGGCGTTAAGCTGGTAACACCCTGCACCCGCCGCGCCGCCGATAACCGCGCCGGTGACCATATTGCCCCCCGTCGCCCCGGCCACGCCAGCGCCCAAAAGCGCGCCCATGCCGGCGCTTTCACCCAGGGTGCTACAAGCCGAAAGGGTAAAGCCCGCCAGAATAAGGGCCGCAAATTTCTTCCGCATAATAATCGCCATGATTTCTCTCCAAATGGTTGACACCCACAGATTGCACCCATAAGCCGTTGCAATCCAGCATTTTTTTTATAACCTGCCTTCCAGCAGGCGAAATGTTGCGCAAGCCGGCTCACGCCTCCCCCCCGTCAAACATGTCCGGAAAGCTCGCCTTGGCCCGCGCCACATCGATCTTCAGCAGCGCTTCATAACAGGCATTGTCAAACGGGTCCGTTGCCGGAATGACCTCGCGGCCAAACAGCCAGTTCAGCCGCCCGGCATCAAGATTGCCGCGCTCAAACGGCTGATCACCAAAATGCGCCCACAAGCTGGCGATAAACACCGCATCGGCTTTTTTATCAACCGCACGCCGGTCACGAAAACGCTCGCGGGGCTTCAGCGGGGTCACCCCCTTGGGCGAAGCCCGGCGCAGGGTGAATTGCAGATCAGAACCGGGCAGGCGGCCGGGAAAGCCGCGATGCTTGAGCATATAGGGCAGATTGGCCATTCAGGCGCTCCTTGACAGGGGCGCTAGTCGGAGTCGTCGTCCTCGCCCAGATGCATGACCGCAATCGCGGCCGAGACCGCGCCAAAGGTCAGCGCGGTTTGAAAAAACAGGATAATGGTGGCCACGCCGCTTTCGTCGCGCGCCAGCATATCGCCCACCCCGAGGAAATTGCTCCAGATGATGGCAAACACAAAGATCGCGCCAATGGCCATGCCATTGAAGATGTGAAAGAGCAAAAAGCGCACCAGCTTGGGTGGATCGGGGAGTTTCATAACCTTGGCCTTTTCTGACCAGGTCAGAATACGCCGATTTTGCCAAGGTGCAAGAGCGGGCGATTGTCGCAGACATATTCACGCCTCCTTCACCGGGCCGATTTTGATGCACAAGTTATTGATCCGCCTGAACTGCACGCCGCTCCATGAGTAAAACTCCACACCGAACAGACTGAAGCCGCGCTCCAAAACAATTGAAATTATACGCGCATCATCAATTGCACGTTCAAAGTTGGGTGGCGGCCTGCGCAACAGTTGTTCACAAACATCCTGATAGGGGAAGCCCTCTGTAACGCGCGTGCCAGCCCCGCTCCAGCGCAGCCCGATACGAAGGTTGACCCCCCCGTCAAATTCATTTCGAACCAGGCGGGCAAGGGACCAATTCGGCACCAGGGGGGCGGCATTGAATGCCGGGTCGCAACCGGTGGTATCATAGCTCATTTCCCAGTCCTGGGTCGCGTTGAAACGATAGAGATAGCGCCCGCCATCAACAAACCGCACCGTGATTTGCCCTTTGGGCGGCAGTCGATTTCTCGTATTGAAAACTCCGCGGGTCTTGCGCGCCAATTCGCACACCTCCTGGGCAAACGCCAATATCGTGCGCATCTCCGCCCCTTCGGGCATGTCAACAAAAATTTGGTTTTCGTAAACCTCGCCATTCCACACCAGCGCCCCCCGATAGATGGAAACCTCCACTCCATCTGGCACCCGCACATAGCCAATCGCTTTCAAAGGCGGGTATTTCAGATAAAGACCAAAGCCAAGCAGCAACACGGCGATGCCCGACCAAACAATGACTTTCGCCTTCAGGCTCCATCCTGCCGCGGGTGGCTTTTGATCTGGGATCATCTCCATAATGCGCCCTCTAAAGCGGTATATTATCGTGTTTTTTCCATGGGTTGCCCAGCTTTTTACCGCGCAGGCTGGCAAAGGCCCGCGCCACGCGTTTGCGGGTGTTGTGCGGCATGATCACCTCGTCAATAAAGCCGCGCTCGGCGGCCTTGAACGGGCTGGCGAAATTGGCCTCGTAATCCGCTGTATGGGCAGCGATCTTCCCGGCATCACCCAAGTCAGCCCGGTGGATGATCTCTACCGCGCCGCCCGCACCCATCACCGCGATCTGCGCCGTGGGCCAGGCATAGTTGAAATCTCCGCGCAAATGTTTGGAGGCCATCACATCATAAGCGCCACCATATGCCTTGCGGGTGATCACCGTCACCTTGGGCACCGTCGCCTCGCCGTAAGCAAATAGCAGTTTCGCCCCGTGTTTGATCACCCCGCCATATTCCTGCGCGGTGCCGGGCAAAAAGCCGGGCACATCCACAAAGGTCAGGATCGGAATTTCAAACGCATCGCAAAAGCGCACAAAACGCGCGGCCTTGCGCGAGGCATCAATATCCAGACAGCCCGCCAGCACCATCGGCTGGTTGGCGACCACGCCCACGCTTCGCCCCTCAAGCCGGATAAACCCGGTGAGGATATTCTTGGCAAAATCCGCCTGAATCTCGAAAAAATCGCCCTCGTCAGCGGTTTTGCGGATCAGCTCGTGCATGTCGTAGGGGGTGTTGGGGTTATCCGGTATCAGGGTATCAAGGCTTGGCTCCAGCCGGTCATGGGCATCAAAGAAGGGTCGCACGGGGGGCTTTTCGCGGTTATTCAATGGCAGAAAATCCACCAGTCTGCGCACCTCGATCAGCGCCTCCAGATCGTTATCATAAGCGCCATCGGCCACCGAGGATTTGCTGGTATGGGTTTTGGCCCCGCCCAGTTCCTCAGCACTCACCACCTCGTTGGTCACGGTTTTGACCACATCCGGGCCGGTGACAAACATGTAAGAACTGTCGCGCACCATGAAAATAAAATCGGTGATGGCAGGCGAATAAACCGCCCCGCCCGCGCATGGGCCCATGATCACGCTGATCTGCGGAATCACCCCGCTGGCTTCGATGTTTTTCTGAAACACATCCGCATAACCGCCCAGCGCATCGACACCCTCTTGTATCCGCGCCCCGCCTGAATCATTCAACCCAATCAGCGGCGCGCCGTTTTTCATCGCCATGTCGGCAACCTTGACGATCTTTTGCGCGTGCGTGGCCGAAAGCGAGCCGCCAAGCACGGTGAAATCCTGCGAAAACACATAAACCATACGGCCATTGACCGTGCCCCAGCCGGTCACCACCCCGTCGCCCGGATATTTTTGCTTCTCCATGCCAAAGTCAGTGCAGCGATGGGCGACAAACATGTCAAATTCTTCAAAACTATCCGCATCGAGCAACACTTCAAGCCGCTCGCGCGCGGTGAGCTTGCCCTTGGAATGCTGCACATCAATGCGCCGCTGGCCACCGCCAAGCCGGGCCTCTGCGCGGCGGCTTTCGAGTTCTTTCAAAATGGTCTGCATGGCTGCCCCCTGGTTTGTGCTGCAGCTTAGAACATGCATGCGGGATTAGAAAGCGGGGAATAGTATATTTGCAAACCAGTTTGCATCTGATTATAGTATTTTGCAAACTTGCGAAGGAGTCTCCGTGGTCACCCAAAAACTCTTTGCTGGCGTCAAGCTGCGCGAAACCCGCCTCAAGCGCGCCCTCACCCAAAAAGCCTTTGCGCAAAAGCTGGGCATCTCGCTTTCCTATCTCAACCAGATGGAGAACAACCACCGCCCGATCTCGGCCGCGGTGGTGCTGGCGATGGCGCGGGAATTTGAATTTGACGTCACCGAGCTTTCGGTGGCCGAAGCCGACCGTATGGTCGCTGACATGCGCGAAGCCCTCGCCGACCCGTTATTTGGCGAGACCCCGCCGCTGGCGGATTTGCAGCTCACCGCCTCCAACGCCCCGGCCCTGGCGCGCGCCTTTCTCAACCTGCACCGCACCTATCGCCACGGGCAAGACCGCCTCGCCTCGCTCAACGAAGCGCTGGGGCAAGGCACCACCGGGCTGGACCCGCAACCATGGGAGGAGGTGCGGGATTTCTTTCACTATTGTGACAATTATATCGACGCAGTGGACCGCGCCGCTGAGCATTTTGCCACCAGCGCCCATTTGGGCAATGGCAACCATTGCACTCTGCTCGCCCGCCATCTTTCACGCCAGCATGGCATCGAGCTGGCCTATACCAAAGGCAGCCTGCGCCATTACACCTCTCAAAAGCTGACCATCGGCGCGGATAGCCCTCCGGCCAGCCAGGCCTTTCAAATCGCCCACCAGATCGCCCTGATCGAGCATGACACCCTGCTGGAAGCCAGCCTCGACCTTGCCAATTTCAGCTCGCCGCAGGCCCGGGCGATCTGCAAGACCGGCCTTGCCAATTATTTTGCCGGGGCAGCGCTTATGCCCTATGGCCAGTTTCTGTCTGCCGCCAAAACCCTGCGCCATGATCTCGATCTGCTGGCGGAGCGCTTTGGCACCAGCATCGAGCAGGTGGCGCACCGGCTTTCAACCTTGCAGCGCGCCGGGGCCAGGGGGGTACCGTTTTTCTTTGTGCGGGTTGATCAGGCGGGCACGATCACCAAGCGCCACTCGGCCACGCAGCTGCAATTTGCCCGCTTTGGCGGGGCCTGCCCGCTATGGAATGTGCATCGCGCCTTTGAAACCCCGACCCGCTATCTGCGCCAACTGGCCCAAACCCCGGACGGCACCCGCTATTTCTGCCTGGCCAGGGATATCACCAAGCCCGGCGGCGCATATGGCGCCCCCAAACCGCGCTTTGCCATCGGGCTGGGTTGCGAGATCAGCCATGCCCAAACGCTGGTCTATGCTGATGATTTTGACCTGAGCAACGCCGCCGCCTTTGAGCCGATCGGCATTTCCTGCCGGATATGCGAGCGCAAATCCTGCCACCAGCGCGCCGTGCCGCCACTGGCCAAGCCGCTGCATATCAACCCGAGGCAACGCGGCATCCTGCCTTATGAAATCGGCTGATTGACGCAGGCATCTGCCGCGCTATGCTGGCAAAAACCAAAAGGAACGCCCATGGAACTGACAGGAAGCCGTATTATCAAGGCCAGTCGCGCAAGCGTCTGGCAAGCGTTAAATGATCCGGAGATGCTGAAAGCCGCCATTCCGGGCTGCTCGGAAATGATCCGGGGCGAGGATGGCGGCTTTACCGCCGTGGTCACGCAAAAGATTGGCCCGGTCAAGGCCAGGTTCAAGGGTGTGGTCACCCTGAGCGATATAGTGGAGCTGGAAAGCTACACTATTTCGGGCGAGGGCAAGGGCGGCGCGGCCGGTTTTGCCAAGGGCGGGGCCAAGGTGCGGCTCAGGGATGTCGAAGAAGGCACCGAACTGAGCTATGAGGTCGAGGCGCGCGTGGGCGGCAAGCTGGCGCAACTCGGCTCGCGGCTGGTGGATGGATTTGCAAAAAAGATGGCCGACAAGTTCTTCAGCAATTTCCAACTGGCGCTGGAAGGGCCGGATGAAAGCGGCGAACCGGAGGAAAAGAAAAAGGGCTGGCTCAAACGGCTGATGGGTGGTGATAAGGAAGAAGATGCAAAGTGATCACCCTGCAGGTTCTAATTTGGCAGCCTTATTCTCCCTCATCGGAAGTTTTCCTATAGGCATTGCGGCTATAAAGTTTCTGGCTACACCTAAAGGCGATATCCGCCCCTATGATGAAGTTTTAGGTGTTTGTGGCGGCGGTGTTTGGCGGATATTTACGCGCTATAGCGTTTCGGCTTTAATTTGAATCAGCCATTCCGGTGAACGCCATTGCTGGGCAATCGCTGCCTCCCCGGAATGGCTGATGCACTGCCTCAACAAAAAGCCGAAACGCTTTAATTGCAGCGGCAAAAATTACCGCAAGCTCAATCATCCTCTTCCCCATCAATCAACAGCTGCATCACCCGCGAGGCCAGCCGCAATGTGTGGCTCGGGTCTTGCGCCATCACCGGCATGCTGGCGTCATAAGCGCAGCGGATCACCGCCGCAATCGGCGGGCGCACGATTGCCATGTTGTTGGCTTCAACAATCCCGATCGGGGATTTCAGCAAAAACGCGCTCTCACTCCACAGCAGGATCGAACGCGCCATCTGGTCGGTCGCCAGTGCCTGCACCGAAAGCTTGGACATTTCGGCATCCACCCTGATAAGCAGGATGCACATTTTGATGCCGCCTTGCGCGTCAAAGGCAAAATGGCGATACTGGTTGGCCCCGGCGCGGTTGAGCTGGCCAATAAGCCCCTCCAGCCCCGGCATCAGTTTGTCAAGGTCCGGCACCTCGCCGATTTCCTCCCATTTCGAGCAGAAAAACACCAGAAAATTCGCGCCCAGCTCGGGGTCGGTCTCGGCCAGTTTCATATTGGCAATGCCGGCCACCGCCGCAAAAGCCGCCTTGATCGCCTCCAGCGATTTATCGTTAGTGCCAAAAACCACCGGCGCAATCTCCCGGCCCCAGCGGGCAAAGCGATATTGGCCGTCATGGGTGAAAAGCGCTTCGATCTGGCTTTCGTCAAACCCGTCATTGATCATGTCAGTCTCCAAAAAGGTCGCCCGCGCGCGGTGCGGCCAGCCCGAGGTGTTTCCACGCTCTGGTTGCCAGCATCCGCCCGCGCGGGGTGCGTTGAATAAGCCCTTGCTGAAGCAAAAACGGCTCGATGACCTCCTCAATAGCATCGCGCGCCTCCGATAGCGCTGCGGCAATTGTTTCCACCCCCACCGGGCCGCCGCCATAGTTTTCGGCCAGCAGCTTCAGGTAGCGGCGGTCCGCGCCATCAAGGCCCAGATCATCCACCGCGAGGCGGGCGAGGGCCATTTTGGCGATTTCTTCGGTCACCTTGCCATTGCCCTGCACGATGGCGAAATCCACCACCCGGCGCAAAAGCCGCCCCGCCACGCGCGGGGTGCCACGGGCGCGCCGGGCGATCTCCATGGCCCCGTTTGGCGTGGCCTCGGCCTGCATCAGGCGAGCGGCGCGGGTGACGATCTGCACCAGTTCATCCACGGTGTAAAATTCCAGCCGTGTCGGAATGCCGAAGCGGTCCCGCAAGGGGGTGGTGAGCAGGCCAAGGCGGGTGGTGGCGCCCACCAGCGTGAAGGGTTGCAGATCAATCCGCACGGTGCGGGCGGCGGGGCCTTCGCCGATCACAAGATCCAGCTCAAAATCCTCCAGCGCCGGGTAGAGGATCTCCTCCACAGCAGGATTCATCCGGTGGATTTCGTCGATGAACAGCACATCGCGCTCATCGAGATTGGTGAGAATCGCGGCAAGATCACCCGCCTTGGCCAGCACGGGGCCGGAGGTCATCCGAAAATTCACCCCGAGTTCGCGGCTCATGATCTGCGCCAATGTGGTTTTCCCCAGCCCGGGAGGGCCGTAAAACAGGGTGTGGTCCATCGCCTGCCCGCGCCGCTTGGCGCTCTCGATAAACACGGCCAAATTCGCCCGCGCTTCGGCCTGCCCGATGAATTCATCCAGCACCTGCGGGCGCAAAGCACGGTCTGCATCGGCGGGCTGCTCTTCGGGACGGAGGGTTTGGTCAGGTTCCATGCTTTAGCCCTTTGGTGCCAGCAAGCGCAGTGCGTTGCGGATAATCTCGGAGGCATCACCCTCCCCCACCTGCGCAATCGCGCCGGCGGCGTCAGAATGGCTGTAGCCAAGGTTCACCAGTGCCGAAAGCGCGTCAGCCTGCGCATTACCGACCATATCCGGCGTGGTATCAACCAGCTCATAATCTCCGGGTTTGGCGAGGCTTTCAGCCTTGGGGGCCTCCACCTGCTTGGCCGCCGCGCCGCCCATCGCCATCACCTTGTGGGCTTTGTCTTTCAGCTCCAGCACCACGCGCTGCGCCAGCTTTGGCCCAACCCCCGGCGCGGCCTTGATCGCGGCCTGATCCCCCAGTGTGATCGCCCGGCTCACACCATCGGCCCCCAATGTGCCCATGATGGCCAGCGCCGCCTTGGCCCCCACGCCCTGCACGCTGACCAGCAGGCGATGCCATTCGCGCTCGCCCATGCTGAGAAAGCCGAAAAGCTGGAGCAGGTCTTCGCGCACCAGAAGCTCGGTAAACAGGGCCACCGGCGCGCCAAGCGGCGGCAGGGCGGCCAGCGTGCGGGAGGATATGTAGACCACATAGCCCACCCCGCCGGTGTCGATCATCACATGATCCGTGCCGATATAATCCAGCCGCCCGGAGATTTTGCCTATCATGCGCTTGCCTTTCGTATTGCTGCATCCAAACGGCCCGCAAACCGCGCGTGGTGGGTGTGGCACAGGGCTATGGCCAATGCGTCCGCAGCATCAGCATTGGCGATACTCACCCCCGGAAGCTGCATGCGCACCATATGCTCGACCTGCTTTTTATCAGCATGGCCCACCCCGACCACCACCTTTTTTACGGCATTGGGCGCATATTCGGCCACCTCAAGCCCGGCCCTGGCGGGCACCAGCAGGCAAATACCGCGGGCCTGGCCAAGCTTCAGCGTGCCAGCCGCGTCTTTATTGACAAAGGTATGCTCCACCGCCGCTGTTTGCGGCTGGTGATGGTGCAATACATCGCTCAACTGCATGAAAAGGCTCAGCAAACGCTCGGAAAGATCAGCCCCATCAGAGGCGCAAACCCCGTTGGCGACATGGGTGATTTTGCTGCCAACAGCATCCACCACCCCCCATCCGGTGCGCCTCAACCCCGGATCAATTCCGATCACCCGCATTGCCTGCTCCTTATGCTTTTGCCCTTGCTTAGCACGAAACAAGAACAAACGCCAAGCACCTTCCGCCCTGGCCAAACCCGACCTATGCGGGGAGCGCATTACGGGCATGTTAAAACGCGTATTGATTGAATCACCGCGCGGGCCTATCTGCCGCATATTCGATGCTGATATCGGCCAACACAAGAAAAGGAGCCTTCAGATGGCTAACATTGAAACATCCCGCCCGGTGCCTTTTGGGGCCGTATCCACCTTTCGCATCGTAGCGGCATTTGACGCTCTGCGCGGCAGCATTGTCGGAGCACATAAAGCCCGCAGAACAGCAAAAGCCCTGCACGCGCTGAGCAACGCCCAGCTCGAAGACATCGGTATTGAGCGCGCACAAATCCATGCGGTGGCCCTGCGCGCCAGGCAGGCGTAATCAGCGCCAAAACGAATTGATAAAGCCGCCGCTCAGGGCGGCTTTTTTATAGCTCGTCAGCCGAGCTGATGACCTTGCCCAGCAAGCCATAGGCCAGCGCCTCATCGGTATTCAGCCAAAAATCCCGGCTGGTATCCTGTGCGATTTTTTCAGCGGTCTGGCCGGTGGCATCAGCAAATATGCGCTCGAAACGCTCTTTCATGATCGCCAGTTGCTCGGCCTGAATGGCGATATCCGAAGCCTTGCCACCAATGCCGCCACTGGGCTGGTGCAGCAAAAAGCGCGTGTTGGGAAGGCAAAAGCGGTTTTTCTTTTGGGCACCCACAAAAATAAGCGCCCCGGCACTGGCCACCCAGCCAGAACCAATGACCCGCACCTCCGGTTTGATAAACTTGATCAGATCATGCACCATATCGCCGGATTCCACATGGCCACCGGGGGAGGAAATGAACATGGTGATCGGCTCATCGCTAACACTGGCCAGTGCCAACAGGCGCTCGGAGGTCACCTTGGCGAGCTTGTCATTGATCTCGCCGACCACGGTAACGTAGCGGTTTTCAAAGGTGATCCGCTCGGGGGAGAAGGGTTTTTTATCTTCGGTATCTTCGCTCATCATTCGCTTCCTGAATCTAGATTTGCGCCTTTGTGGCACGTTCTGCGAAAAGGTGCAATTACCGGAATAGCAGGATTCACTATCAGCAAGGGCCGCCGAGCGTAAGCTCGGCCACCGGCGTCGCCAGACACTGTTCAGCTTTGCTGATAAAGTGCCTTTTCCGACGGGGGCTTTAGCCTCCGAGAGGAAAAGGCAAGCTTGCCGGAAGGTCAGCGAATTTTACTGCAGCGCCGCCGCGCGCGCCTCCTCGGCGACCCTTCGGGCCACCTCGTCGGCGCGTGTCGTGCAAAAAGCACGACAATTGCCCTCCGCTCTGGTTTTTGCTGGCGAAAAAACACCTCGCGCTTGGGCCGTGGCCTCGCTGCGCTCGGCTGGGCGGAAACTCACGCGCGGCGCAGGGTCAGGGTGGTCCACTCGCCAATTTTGCGGCGCTCAACCGGGGCAAAGCCAAAGCCCATATAGGTGGCCTCCACCCCGCGCGCCTGTTGGTTCAGAATACCCGACAGGATCAATATCGAGCCACCAGCCGTATGTGCCGCCATCTCCGGGGCAAGCTTTTTTAATGGCCCGGCCAGAATATTGGCAAAGACCAGATCATATGGCGCGCGTCCGTGCAGCTGCGGGTGCCGGAAGCCAACCGATGTCAGCGCCTGCACCCGCCCGCGCAGACCGTTTGCCGCCACATTGGCCCGCGCGGTTTCGGTTGCGATCGGGTCGATATCGCTGGCTATGAAATGCCCGCGCAGCACCTTGGCCGCCCCCATCGCCAGCACTGCCGTGCCCGCGCCGATATCAGCCACATTGCGCGCCACCAGCCCTTGTTTGAGCAAGGCATCAAACGCCAGCAAGCAGCCCTGCGTGGTGCCGTGATGCCCGGTGCCAAAGGCCATCGCCGCCTCTATGTGCAGCCCGATCTTCTGGCTTGGTACATTATCCGCATCATGCCCGCCATAAACCACAAACCGTCCGGCATGCACCGGGGTCAGCTCGCGGCGCACCTCTGAAACCCAGTCCTTATCCGGAATTTCCGAGATCACAAACGGCCGGGCATCATGGGCGGCGGCAAGCAGGGCCAGCGCCAAACTGTCGGGGCGCTCCAGAAAATACCCGCCAACCTCCCACAGGCCCGCGCCATCCTCGACCTCGAAAATACCAACACCGGTCGGAGCAGGTTGCAACTGCTCCAGCGCATCGGCAAGCGCTTGCCCACGCGCCGCACCGGGCAGGGTGGTAAGGGCGGAAAAACTTGGCATATGACGTCCTTTATTTTGCACTGACCGGGCAGGCCACCCCGGTGCCGCCGATGCCGCAATAGCCATCGGGGTTTTTGGCCAAATATTGCTGGTGGTAAAGCTCAGCCATATGATAGCCCGGATCGGCAATGATTTGCGTGGTGATAGGGCCAAAACCCATCGCTTGCAAGCCCGGTGCATAGGCGGCCCTGCTGGCCAGTGCCTGTGCC
>WFQA01000092.1 GCA_015487255.1 Paracoccaceae bacterium
CACAGTGACCCGGTCAGCATGACCAAAGCGGTGAATGACAGCCTGAGCGCAAGGGTGCGGCAAAACCCCGAGCAATGGTATTGGCTGCATAATCGCTGGGCGCGGCCCGATCTCAAGCGGTAGCGGGCAGGTCAACCGGCGCGGTATCCACCTTCAATATCCGCTCCAAGGCCCGGGCCGCGGCCAGCAACCCCGCCTCTCCGCGATTGCCGCCAATAAGTTGCATCCCCATCGGCATGCCCCCCGCCATCCGCCCCACAGGCAAAGAGAGTGCGGGCAAGCCGGTAACGGAGGCAAGGGTGGCAAAGCCCAGCCAATCGACATAATCGCGCGATTTTACCCCCGCAACCTCGGGCGGGAACTCGACCTCGCGCGGCAGCGGGGCAAGGCCAACCACCGGGCAGGCGAGCACGTCAAAATCAGCCAGCAAGGCCGTGGTGGCGCGGTAAAGCGCGGCTCTGGTCAGCGCCGCGCGGGCCAGATCATCAGCGCGCAGGCTTTTGGCATCAGCCGCGTTACCCTTGATCGTGGCTTTGAAATGGCGGGTGATCTCATCCGGCAGGGCCATATTGCTGGTGGCAAAGGCAAGGGCGCGCAAGACTCGGAAGCACTGGTCCAGCCCGCTGGTATCAAGCCGCACCTCCTGCACCACACAGCCGGATCTTTCGGCCATATCCAGCGCCGCCTTCAGGCTGCTTGCCACCTCCGCCTCCACCGGAGCGTGGCCACAAAGATCAGGCATAAAGCCAATGCGGATACGCTCGGGGGCCGTTTCCACCGCCTGTAAAAACGGGGTTTCGGGGACGGGATAGCCGATCGGGCCAGCCTCAGCGCCACTCATCGCATCCAGAAAAAGCGCCACATCGGCCACGTTGCGCGCCATTGGGCCTTGCACATTCAACGTATCAAAAACCATGCTGCTGCCCCCGGCCCGGCCCGGGCTTGGCCGCAGCCCCACCACATTGCAATAAGCCGCCGGGGTGCGCAGCGAGCCGCCAAAATCAGAGCCATGGCTGAGCCAGACCTGCCCGGTGGCCAGCCCCGAGGCCGCCCCGCCCGATGAGCCTCCGGCATTGAGCGCCAGATCATGGGGGTTGCCGGTGCGGCCAAACACCTCGTTAAAGGTATTGGCCCCCGCGCCCATTTCCGGGGTGTTGGTTTTGCCCACCACCAGCGCGCCATTGGCTTCGATGGTTTCAACCAGCGGGTCACTCACCACCGGCACATGGTCTTTATAGCCAATGGTGCCATAGGTGGTGCGCACCCCGGCCACATCGGTCAGGTCTTTTATGCCAACCGGAATGCCGCCCAGCAGGGTGTCTGGCCGGATACGCCCGCGCGCCCGCTCAAAACAACGGGTGACCATGGCGTTTTGCCTTGGCTCGGTTTCAGCCACCCGCGTGGCGCTGGCCTGGAGCAAATCCACCGGTGAAACCTCGCCTTTTTGCAGTAATTTTCTTACCGCAACCGCGCTCAGCGCGCATAGCTCCGGGCCGGTGAATTCAGCCATGTTTCTGCCCCCATGTCGGCAAAACATCCCCCACAGACGGCGTGGCCAGATAGACCCCGCGCGCAATCGCCCGGCTCAGGCACAGCGCGGCGGCATGGCCGAGCATCAACGGCTCCGCCACCATATCTTTCAGCGGCAGCGCGCCGGTGGCGGCGGCAAAGATCAGGTCTCCGTCCACCGGGGTGTGGCTGGGCATGATCGCCCGCGCCATGCCATCCTGCGCCGCCGTTGCCATGCGGTGGGCCTGGGCTTTATCCAGCGCCGCATCAGTGGCGACAATGGCGATGGTGGTGTTGCCCTTGGCATTAAACCCCTGCATTTTAAAACTGACCGGCTGCATGAGCGGGTCTGCCATCGGCGCAATGCCGCACCCGCCAAACTCGCCCGCCACCTCCCACGGGGCCGCCCAGAAATGCCCCTCCTCCTGCGCCACGGCGCCAAAGGCATTTACCGCCACCAGCGCGCCAACCGTATGGCCGCTCTCCAGCACCACCGAGGCCGAGCCAAGCCCGCCCTTCAAGCTGCCGGTCAATGCGCCAACCCCGGCCCCTGCGGTGCCAAGGGAAAAATCTTCTCCTGCGTTTTCAAGTGCTTGCCGCCCGAGATCACGATAGGGGTTTTCCTGCCAGTCTTTATCTCCGCCATTGAGCAGGTCAAACAGAATGGCAGCCGAAACCAGCGGAATGACCGCTTTATCAACCACAAACCCCCGCCCCGTTGCCCGCAGCCCGTCCACCACGCCGCTGGCGGCATCCAGCCCAAAGGCCGAGCCACCCGAAAGCACCAGCGCGTCAATTTCAGTTACCAGCTTGTCGGGGGCCAGCATGTCGGTTTCGCGGGTGCCCGGCGCGCCACCCATCACCGATACCGCCGCTGTAAACGGTTTTTCGCCCAGCAGCACGGTTGTGCCGGATTTCAGCCTGTCATCACCGGCATTGCCCACCAGCAACCCCTTTACGTCGGTAATCAGGTTGCGCGCCCCCACCCTCATATGCAGCGCCCCCCGTCCACTTCCAGCGCCACGCCGGTAATCATGCTGGCCTCGTCCGAGCATAAAAAGCAGGCGGCATTGCCCATATCCTCGGGGGTGGAAAACCGCCCAAGCGGGATGGAGGAGAGGAATTTGGCGCGAATCTCGGGCGTGTCCTCCCCCATGAAGCTTTGCAAAAGCGGGGTTTCGCCCGCCACCGGGTTGATCGCATTGACCCGCACCCCCCTGGGGGCCAGTTCAACCGCCATGGCTTTGGTCGCGGTGATCATCCAGCCCTTGGAGGCATTATACCAGTTGAGATTGGGCCGCGGGCTGACCCCGGCAGTGGAGGCCACATTCAGTATAGCCCCCTGCCCCGCCGCGATCATCATCGGCACGATGGTTTTGGCCGAGAGAAAAACCGATTTGGCGTTGACCGCCAACACCCGGTCAAATTCCGCCTCATCGACCTGCTGCATCGGCTGTGGCAGGTGAGTAATGCCCGCATTGTTTACCAGAATATCAACCCGCCCGAAGCGCTTCTCCATATCAGTCGCCAACACCGCCCAGTCCTTCATGATGGAAACATCCATCCGCAAGGCCGTGCCATCATAAAGCCCGGCCACCTGCCTTGCGGCATCCAGATCGATATCCGCCACGATCACCCGCGCGCCTTCCTGGGTGAATTTCTTCACGATCCCCTCGCCAAAGCCCGAGCCGCCACCGGTCACAATGGCCACCTTTTCTTCAAGTCGCATAGCCAACCCTTTATATTGCCTGATAACAATATGCAGGCAAAGCGCGGTGATGCTCAAGCCCGTATCTTTACCTGATCGCGTGCGGGGCCGGGCCTAAAAAGAACCGCCATAATCGGAAACCAGCAGATGGCGCGGCGGCTCATCCTCCTCGACCTCGGAAAACCGGCCAAGCGGCTCCGCAAAGATATTGTCGTTCACATCATCATTAACCGTAGAAATCTCGCCAATAAGCACATCGCCGCCTTCACCCCAGAATGCATGCCAGTTACCCGGCAGCAGGGTCACGCTTTCTCCCGGCATCAACCGCAAGGTGTCACCGGCGCCCAGCGTTTTTTGAACCCCGTCTGTGGAGACGTGCACATCGGATTTTTTATCAATCTCTCCGGCACTGTCCGAAGCATACATCTTGATCATCAGCGCCGCACCGCCGCGGTTGATTATATCCTCGGCCTTGAGCAGATGCCGGTGCATGGGAGAGATTTGATCCTGCCGCGAAATCATGATTTTTTCGGCGTAGCACATGCCACCTCCGGCGCGCAGATCGGCCAGAGAGCCGTTGCGCAGGGTGAAAAGAAACAAGCCAAGCGCATCAAAATCCCCCTGCCCGTAATCGGTGATATCCCAACCCAGGCGCGCAGCTCTTATGCCAACAGCCTGTTGGCTGCGCATCTTATCGGGGGGCCAATAGGCAAAGGGCGGCAGGCAAAAGCCAAAGGAGCGGATGAACGCATCCGCGTTTTGCATAATTGCATTTATTTCCGAGCGTTTCATTGCGATAGCCCTGTTCGGGTGAGGATCCTGATAAACTCATTATGCAGCTTCTGCCGGTAAATGGAAAGGCACGCCACATGTCAGAAATCATTCCTGCGAGACCCCGGCCTGATCAAATGTCGCCATGCCCGAATGGCAGGCCAGTGCCGATTTGACGATATTGATCGCCAGCGCCGCGCCCGAGCCTTCCCCCAACCGCAGCCCCAGATCAAGCAATGGTTGCTTGCCGAGCTTTTCCA
Organism: Paracoccaceae bacterium; assembly: GCA_015487255.1. Classification (GTDB taxonomy): domain Bacteria; phylum Pseudomonadota; class Alphaproteobacteria; order Rhodobacterales; family Rhodobacteraceae; genus UBA3077. The sequence goes on from WFQA01000092.1 coordinate 4,249, forward strand.
GCATCCGGCGATGGGCGGCCTCATCTGAAACATGCCCGGCAAGGCAATGCTCCAGCGCGCCCGGTGCCGCCTTGTGCAGGCAGGCCGCCGCCGCGGTGCAGATAAAACCGTCAAGAATAACCGGAATGCGCAGCAACCGCGCCCGGGCCATCGCCCCGGCCATCGCCGCGATTTCACGCCCGCCAAGGCAGCGCAAAACCTCCAGCCCCGAGGCCACCGCCTGCCGCTTTACCGCTTTGTTGATCACATCGACCTTGCGCGCCAGCCCCGCATCATCCACCCCGGTGCCGCGCCCGGCCCAATCAGCCGCATCGCCGCCAAACAGCGCCGTGGCAATGGCTGCCGCGCTGGTGGTATTGCCAATGCCCATCTCGCCAACCACCAAAAGGTCAGCCGCCACATCCACCGCCTCCCAGCCGGTTTTCAGGGCGATAACCAGCTCGGCACGGCTCATCGCAGGCTCTTTGCTGAAATCGGCAGTGGGGTTTTCCAGTTCCAGCGCGATCACATCGAGGCTGGCCCCGGCCATGGTGCAAAGCTGGTTGATTGCGGCACCACCGGCGGCAAAATTCCCCACCATCTGTGCGGTTACCTCGGCCGGAAAGACCGAAACCCCCTGCGCCACCACCCCGTGATTGCCGGCAAAAACCAGCACCTGCGGCACTTTGATCACCGGTGCCGCCTCTGTCTCTTATACACATCTGACGCTGC
>WFQA01000093.1 GCA_015487255.1 Paracoccaceae bacterium
TATTTTTGCTGAGCTGGAAAAGCTGGTGGCGGCGGGGGCGCAATATGATGTGGTCGGGGTGCTGGGTATTCTTTATCATATCATGGATCACCACCGGCTTTTTGTGCTGCTCAAGGCGTTGAAACCCAAGTTGATTATTGTTGACAGCATGTTTGTCAATCATGGCGGACCGATGATCCGGTTTAGCCGGGAGCGGGTGGAGCGGCTGCTGAACTCCGGCGCGCATTTTGAAGGGCAGGAGAAGACGATGGTTGGCATTCCTTCGCTGGCGGCGATGGATGCGATTGCCGAGGCGCTGGAATTTGATATCCATTGGTCGGACTGGACAAGGCTGCCACCGGATCAACGACAATTTGTTGGGGATTATTACGGCAAGGGCGATATGCAGCGCGGTACTTGTGCGTTGTGCCCTATGGGGCGGGGCTGATTTTAGATTGCAATGGCGCGTTGCCTGGTGCCTGTTATTGGGGGGAGCATGCAAAAAAACTGGCAGATGATAGCGATCGTGGGTGGGATTTTTTTATTGTGGAACACCCCGGTTATTGTGCCGCTGAAGATACTGGTTGTGTTTTTCCACGAGGTTTCGCACGGGCTGCTGGCGGTGCTGAGCTGGGGGCGCATTGAGCGCATTTCGGTTTCTTTGCAGCAGGGCGGATTAACCATGACCCGGGGTGGCAACCTGTTTTTGATCACTTCGGCGGGCTATGTTGGTTCGCTGTTGATCGGGGTGCTGCTGTTTTTGGCCGCGGTGCGCAGCCGGGCGGATCGAAAGATAATGGCCTTGCTTGGATTGGCGATGCTGGTTATTGCCGGGTTATATATGCGAGAAATATTTGCGCTTGGGTTTGCGCTGGCGGCGGGGCTGGCCATGCTTGGCAGTGCAAAATACTTGTCGCGCAGAGTGAATGACGCTGCACTGCGGGTGATCGGGCTGACCAGCATGGTCTATGTGCCGTTTGATATATTGAGTGATACGATATTGCGCAGTTCCCAACCGTCGGACGCCTATAATCTGGCTCAGCAAGTCGGTGGTGCGGCATGGCTGTGGGGCGGGGTGTGGTTGGCGATCAGCCTTGCGGTTATCTGGTGGGCTTTACGCAAAGGGTTGCGGCTGTAGCCCGCCGAGCGAAGCGAGGCCACGGCCGGCGGCAACCCGTGTTTTCAGCTTTGCTGAAAACCGTGCCTTTGCCGAGTGGGGGGCTTCAGCCTCCCCGAGGGAAAGGCACACTTGGCTTACGGCATGCATAACCGCTGGCCGTGCTGCCCTCCGCTCCGGTTATTTTGCTGGCGCAAAATAATCCTCGCGTTTGGGCCATGGCCTCGCTTCGCTCGGCGGTCTGCTCGTCAGGGGGCTGTGCTTTGCCTGTTATGTCTCGGGGGTTCCAAAGCCCCCGCCGGCCGGGGTTTCCAGCCAATAGGTATCGCCGGGGTGCATTTCGGCCTGATCTGCCGAGGCCAGTTCTTCAACCTGGCCATTGGCGCGGATGATGCGGGTGCGGCCCAAGCTGCCCGGTGCGCCGCCTTTCAGCCCCGGTGGCGGGGTGATGCGGTGGCCAGCAAGCACTGCCACGGTCATATCCTGCAAAAAGCGGATCCGCCTCGTGGTGCCGTCACCGCCGCTGAACCTGCCTTTGCCGCCCGAGCCGTGGCGGATGGAAAATTCCTCCAGCAGTACCGGGTAGCGCCATTCCAGCACTTCGGGGTCGGTCAGGCGGGAATTTGTCATGTGGGTGTGGATGCCGCTGGTGCCGTTATGCCCGCTGCCGTCATGGCGCTTGCCCGCACCCGAGCCGCCGCAGATGGTTTCGTAATATTGGTATTGCGCATTGCCCCAGGTGGTGTTGTTCATCGTGCTTTGCGATGCGGCCTGCACCCCAAGCGCCAGCAATAGCGCTGAGGTAACCGCTTGCGAGGTCTCCACATTGCCCGCGATCACCGCAGCCGGGTATTGCGGCGACAGCATGGTGCCGCCTGGCAGGATCACATTGAGCGGTTTCATCACGCCTTCGTTCATCGGGATGTTGTCATCCACCAAAAGCCGGAAAACATAAAGCACGGCGGCGCGGGTGACCGGCTCGGGGGCGTTATAGTTGGTGGCGAGCTGATGGGTGGTGCCGGTAAAATCAATGGTGGCGCTGCGGGTGGTTTTATCAACACTGATCTTCAGTTTGATCTCGCGTGGCTTACCGTCAAAATCCGGGTCCATCGGGTAGGTGTATTCGGCGTTTTTCAGGGTGGTGATGGCGCGGCGCACGCATTCCTCGGCGTTATCCTGCACATGTTTCATATAGGCCTGCACCGTGGGCAAGCCAAAATGCGCCACCATTTTGCGCAGTTCTTGCGCGCCTTTTTCACAACTGGCCACCTGCGCCTTGAGGTCGGCGATGTTGATATCCGGTGCGCGCACCGGGTATTTGGCGGCGAGCAGCAATTCGCGGGTTTCCGCCTCGCGAAAATGGCCTTGGTCAACCAGTTTCCAGTTGTCGATCAGCGCGCCTTCATCGTGGATGGTGCGGCTGTCAGGCGGCATGGAGCCGGGGGTCAGGCCGCCGACATCGGTATGGTGGCCGCGGGCGGATGTGTAAAACAGCACCTCTTGGCCCGCGTCATCAAAAACCGGCGTTACCACGGTGATATCCGGCAGATGGGTGCCGCCATTATAGGGTGCGTTCAGCACATAGACATCCCCCGGTTTCATCACCGGATTTTGGGCAATGATCGCCTGCACGCTGGCCCCCATCGAGCCAAGATGCACCGGCATATGCGGGGCGTTGGCGATCAGGTCTCCTGCTGCATCAAACACCGCGCAGGAAAAATCCAGCCGCTCTTTTATGGTGACGGAGGCAGCGGTGTTTTCCAGCACCGCACCCATTTGCTCGGCGATGGACATGTAAAGATTGTTGAACACTTCCAGCATCACCGGGTCAGCCTTAGTGCCTATCGCGTGGTTGCGGGGTTTGGCCTGATAACGCAGCAACTCCACATGGTTATGGGGGGTAATACGCGCCCGCCAGCCCGGATCGATGGCAATGGAGGTATGCGGCTCGACCAACACCGCCGGGCCGGTGATTGTGTCTCCCGGCTGCAGGGCCTCGCGCTTGATAAACCGTGCTTCATGCCAAGTGCCGTTTTGGTAAACCGGCGCGGTGAGGGCGGTTTGGTAGTGCTCGCCACGGCTCATGGTCTTTAGCTCAGGCTCGGCCAGATCGGTGGCGCGGCCCACGGCCTCGACGCTGACATTTTCAATGACAAGCGGGGTATCTCCGGGGGAAAAGCCAAAGCGCGCCTTATGGGCGGTTTCGAAATTCTGCCGCATGGTGGCCTCGTCGGCAAAGGGGATCGGCAGGCTGGTGTCGGTGCCTTTCACTTTTAAATAAAGGGTCATATCAAGCGAAATATCATTCTCCGCCACCCCTTGCGCCTCGACCTCCGAAAGCGCCTGCACCCCCAGCCCATCAAGCATGCTGGCCGCTTGCAGCCGGGTTTGGGGCGAAAGCTCCGCCTCCAGCGCCTGTGCGCGGCTGGCGCGGATATCGGCCAGCCCCATGCCGTAAGCCGAGAGCAGGGAGGCCATCGGGTGGATCAGGCAATTTTTCATGCCCAGCGTGTCGGCAATGGCGCAGGCGTGTTGAGCGCCCGCGCCGCCAAATACGCTCAGGCAATATTCGGTCACGTCATAGCCGCGCTGCACCGAGATTTTCTTGATCGCATTGGCCATGTTTTCCACCGCGATGCGCAAAAACCCGTCCGCCACTTCCTCGGGTGGCCGCCCCAGCCTTCGCGCCAGCGCCGCAAAGGCCCGCTCTGTGGCGGCAACATCCAGCGGCTGGTTCGCCTCTGGCCCAAAAATTGCCGGAAAAAACGCGGGGCGCAATTTGCCGACCATCACATTGGCATCGGTGACCGACAGCAAACCACCCCGCCCATAGCAAACCGGCCCCGGATTGGCCCCCGCACTTTCGGGGCCAACCTGCATGCGGCCGCCCTCATAGGTCAGCAGGCTGCCGCCGCCCGCCGCCACGGTGTGGATATTCATCATCGGCGCGGTGATGCGCACGCCCGCCACCTCGGTATTGAGTACACGTTCGTATTCGCCGTTGAAATGGCAGACATCAGACGAGGTGCCGCCCATATCAAAGCCGATCACCTTGTCCTTGCCGGCAATCTGGCTGGTGGCTACACAGCCCACAACCCCGCCTGCCGGGCCGGAGAGGATCGCATCCTTGCCCTGAAAAGCCTGTGCGTCGGTCAGCCCGCCGGAGCTTTGCATGAACATCAGCTTGCCGCTGGTATCGCCCTCAAAGGCGGCGGCGACACGATCGATATAGCGGCGCAGGATCGGGGTGAGGTAGGCATCCACCACCGTGGTATCACCGCGCGAGACCATCTTCATCAAGGGCGAAACCTCGTGGCTAACGGAAACCTGGGTAAAGCCAACCTTGCGGGCGATTTTGGCGGCAAGCGCCTCGTGCTCATGGTGGCGGTAGCCGTGCACAAACACAATGGCGCATGCGCGAATGCCCCGGGCATGGCTTTGCGCCAGGGCGGCTTGCAGGGCGGGCTCATCAAGGGGCTGCTCGACCTCTCCTGTGGCGCGCACCCGCTCATCGGCCTCGATCACGGCGCTGTAGAGCATTTCGGGTAGAATGATCTCGCGGTCAAACAGCCGGGGGCGGTTTTGATAGGCGAGGCGAAGCTGGTCGCCCAACCCGCGGGTGATGACCAGCACCACCGGGTCTCCCTTGCGTTCCAGAAGCGCGTTGGTGGCCACAGTGGTGCCCATCTTGACCGAAGCCACCATGGCGGCTGGGATTTGCGCCCCGTCTGCCAGCCCGAGAAAGCCGCGAATGCCGTGCAGGGCTGCGTCTTCATATTGCTCGGGGTTCTCCGAAAGCAGCTTTTGGCTGTGCAACTTGCCCGATGGGTCGCGCGCCACGATATCGGTAAAGGTGCCGCCCCGGTCCACCCAGAAATCCCACGCTTTCATGCTGCCCTCCAAAGCTGTTTTTCCTTGGTTAGAGGTTTGTGCCATCGGGCGCAACCACGAGGATTGTTGGTTGCATAAAGCAATTACAGTTATTTTAACCTTTTGTTTAAGGATAACTACTAACCTAGGTTAGTAGTTATCACAGCATGAGGTATTATATAATGAAACCAACAGCTAAGCAGGAAGTTATGGCGGATTTTTTTAACGCCCTGGCTCATCCACGCCGCCAAATGATCTTTCAAATCCTGCGGGAGGTTGGAAGCGCTGGCCTACCATTTCACCTCCTTTTGAAGCGCACGGGGCTTAAGCGTGCAACCCTTGCCTTTCATCTTGGCAAAATGAGTGCAGGTCGTATTCTCAAGCGCAAAATTAAAGGCCCGGAAACGTGGCTAACACTTGATCTTGCTCCGTTTTTTCTGTTCAAGCAGCCAATCTCCACCGCTCGTTAAAGCGTATTTTTCCGGGCGCTGATGCCGCATTGCTAAAGCGCCCCCCATTATCCAGAATGAAGCGCAGATAAGCTGTGATTTACCGGTTTGTGGTTTAATGAAAATTTGAAATCGCAATGTGCAAATCTATGGCCTATACTACGCCCATGTCGATCTGGACCCGAATCTCTGACGCGCTTAAAGCCCTTGCCTCTGGCGAAGGGTTGTCAGCGCTGTTTGAAAAGCTCACCACCCCGCCGGAGCGCTCTATCGGCTTTACCATCGCCATTATCGCACTGGGGGCAAAAATGGCCAAGGCCGATGGGCGGGTCACTCGCGAAGAGGTGGTTGTTTTCCGGCAAATTTTCCAGATCCCCCCCGGGGAGGAGGCCCATGCCGCCAAGGTGTTTGACCTCGCAAGGCAGGATGTGGCGGGCTATGAGGCTTACGCCGCCAAGATTGCCAAGATGTTCAAAAACGATCGCGAAATGCTGATCGGCCTGCTGGAAGGCTTGATCCATATCGCCATGGCTGATGGCAGCTACCACCCGAAAGAGGATGAGTTTCTCACCCGGGTGGCCGAGATTTTCGGCCTTGAAAGCCGGGTGTTCAACTGCCTGCGCGCCCGCCATGTGCCGGGTATGGTGCCAGACCCTTATTCGGTGCTTGGCCTTTCTCCCGATGCCAGTTTTGACGAGATCCGCGCCCGCTACCGCGAATTGGTGCGCGAATCCCATCCCGATGTGATGATCGCCCGGGGCCTGCCGCCCGAAGCGGTGCAGATCGCCACCAACCGGCTGGCCAGCATCAATGAAGCCTGGGAGAATCTGCGTGCCGAGCGCCAGCCAGAACCCGCATAACCTGCGCATCGCCACCTATAACGTCGAGTGGTTCACCAACCTTTTCGGCCGCAATGATGTGCTGCTGGATGATGGTGAGTGGTCCAGCCGCTACAAGATAACGCGCCACCAGCAGCTTGGGGCCATCGCCACGGTGCTCAAAGCGGTGGATGCCGATGTTGTCATGGTGATCGAGGCCCCAGATACCGGCGGCAACCGCAACTCTGTGCGCGCCCTGCAAGGCTTTGCCGAGGCGTTCAGCTTGCGCCAGTCCCACGCGCTCAGTGGTTTTGAAAGCCATACAAGGCAGGAGATCACCCTGCTATATGACCCCGATATCGTTGCTGTGCGCCACGCGCCGGAGGGGATCAAATCCGATGGCCAAAAGCTGCTGCACGCCCCGCGCTTTGATGGCAAATTCAGGGTAGAGCCGGATGATGGCCCCGCGGAGATATACAGTTTTTCCAAGCCACCATTGGAGGTGGCGCTTGTTCACAAGCCCAGCGGCAAGGCGCTGCGCCTTATCGGGGTTCATGCCAAATCCAAAGCCGTGCATGGGGAAAAAGATGAAAAACTGGCGCTGAAAATCGCGATCAGCAACCGCAACAAGCAACTGGCCCAATGCGCATGGATCCGCCAGCGGGTGCTGGACCATCTGGCCCGCAACGAGCCATTGATCGTGTTGGGAGATTTCAACGATGGCCCCACCCATGAAAGCCACGCTGCCTGTTTTAAGCAATCGGGGGTTGAGGTGGTGCTGGGCAATGAGGCCAGACCCGAGACCCACCTGAAAGACCCGAATGCAAGGCTCTGGCTTGATCCGATGCAGGGCTGGGCGCTCTCAAGCGCGCGGTTTTACAACTCAAAGCTGAAATGGTATGTCAATACCCTGCTTGATTATGTAATGCTCTCGCCCGATATTGCCAGGCAGGGCCGCTGGCGCATTTACCACCCGTTTGATGACCCGGAATGCTTTAAGGACAAGCCGCTTCAGGAGGCTCTGCTCACCGCCTCCGATCATTTTCCGGTTTGCGTTGACCTTGCGCTTTAAGCCCCCCATATATGGCCGGATAACCATGAGGAACCTGCCATGACAAGCCATTTTTACCCAATGCCCGAAAGCCGATTTTCCAATGCCGAGCCATCGGGCGGGCCAGCGCTGGGGGCGCTGCCGGAATGGGATTTGAGCGATCTTTACAGCGCACCGGATTGTGACGAGATCAAGCAGGACCTCGACTGGTTGAAGGCTGAAACCGCCAGCTTTGCTGCCGATTACGAGGGCAAGCTCGCCGGGCAGAATGCAGCGGGCATGCTGAGGGTGATCGAGCGCTATGAGGTGATGCAGGGCAAAATGGGGCGGGTCATGTCCTATGCCGGGTTGCGCTATTATCAAAACACCGCAGATGGCGAGCGGGCCAAGTTCATGTCTGACATGCAGGGCGCTATTACCGATCTGAGCAACCCGCTGGTGTTTTTCAGCCTTGAAATGAACCGGATAGATGATGCCGTGCTCAAGGGGCTGCTTGCCGAAAACCCGGCGCTGAACCGCTATGCGCCGGTGCTGGAGCGGTTGCGGGCAATGAAACCCTACCAGCTTTCCGACGAATTGGAGAAGTTCCTGCACGATAATTCGGTTGTGGGCGCGGCTGCCTGGAACCGGTTGTTTGACGAAACCATGGCCGGGCTGAGCTTTGATGTTGAAGGGGAGCCAACCTCGCTTGAGGCCACGCTCAACCTGCTGTCGGATGTGGACCGCACCAAGCGCGAGACCGGGGCAAAAGCGCTGGCGGAAGTGTTCATGAAAAACCTGCCGCTCTTTGCCCGGATCACCAACACCCTGGCCAAGGAAAAAGAGATCGAGGACCGTTGGCGCGGGCTGGAAACCCCGCAAAAATCCCGCCACCTCGCCAACCATGTCGAGCCGGAGGTGGTGCAGGCCCTGCGCGACGCGGTGGTTGCGGCCTATCCCAAGCTTTCACACCGATATTACGCGCTGAAGGCCAAATGGCTGGGGCTGGAAAAGCTGGAAATATGGGACCGCAACGCGCCACTGCTTGATGAAGATGACAGGCTGGTCAGCTGGGAGGAGGCCCGCGCAACCGTGCTTGACGCCTATGCCGGGTTTGATCCGCGCCTGGCGGAAATCATCACCCCGTTCTTTGAGCGCGGCTGGATAGATGCGGCGGTAAAGCCCGGCAAGGCCCCCGGTGCTTTTGCCCATCCGACCGTCACCGCTGTGCACCCATATGTGATGCTCAACTACCTCGGCAAGCCGCGTGATGTGATGACGCTGGCCCATGAGCTGGGCCATGGTGTGCATCAGGTTTTGGCGGCGGGGCAGGGCGAGCTGCTGGCCGACACCCCGCTGACCCTGGCCGAAACTGCCTCTGTGTTTGGCGAGATGCTCACCTTCCGCAAGCTTCTGGCCGAGGCCCCCGATCAGGCATCCCGCAAGCGCTTGTTGGCGGGCAAGGTGGAAGATATGATCAACACCGTGGTGCGCCAGATCGCCTTTTACGATTTTGAGTGCCGCCTGCATGCGGCGCGGGCCGAGGGAGAGCTGACCCCGGATCAGATCAACGCCATCTGGATGGAAATCCAGCATGAAAGCCTTGGTGATGGTTTTGAGTTCATGCAAGGCTATGAGAGCTTCTGGAGCTATATTCCGCATTTCATCCACTCGCCGTTTTATGTTTATGCCTATGCTTTTGGCGATGGCTTGGTAAATGCGCTTTACGCGGTTTACGAGGAGGGTGATGCGGATTTCCGGCAAAAGTATTTTGAGATGCTCAAAGCTGGTGGTTCAAAACACCACAAAGAGCTTCTGACCCCGTTTGGCCTTGATGCCTCCGATCCGAAATTCTGGGATAAGGGCCTTGATATGATCTCGGGAATGATTGATGAACTGGAGGCTATGGAGGCCCGTTAAGCAATTTCTTTCCTTTAAGGCGCTTTGCGTTTGATTTGAATCGGTTTTACCATTGAACGCGATTGTTTCACAATCACTGCCTCAATGGTCAAACCGACAGGTGGTTCAGATAAACGCAAAAAGCTTTGAAATATGCCGGGGGTGAGCGCAGCGAGGGGACAGTGCCCCCTTGCCGAGCGTAGCGAGGCAGAGGCGTCGCGATTCCCATTTTTTAAGCTTGCTTCAAAAATGCCACCGGTGCCGCTTGATGCAACATCGGGATATTTTACTGCAGCGCCACCGCGCGCGCCTCGCTCGGGGACCCCGCCAGCAAGCTGGCGCGACCCCCTCGCTCGGCGCGTGTCGTGCCAGGGCACGACCTGTCAATAACCGATATTTCGGTTCACTACATAGATATATGGCCTGCCGGCCTCGCCGCGGGAAATATTTTCAGCAATGACTTCTGCCGCTGATTTTGGCCGGGTTTCCGCCGCGATATGCGGGGTAACGGTGACCTTCGGGTGGCTCCAGTAGGGGTGATCTTCGGGGAGCGGTTCGGTGCGGAAAACATCCAGCGTGACATGGGCAATATGGCCATTGTTGAGCGCCGCGAGCAAGGCATCATCCTCGATCAAAGGCCCGCGGCCGGGGTTGAGGATATATGCGCCTTTTGGCATGAGCGCCAATGTTTTGGCGTTGATGATGTTCGTCGTTTCCCGGGTTTCGGGCAACATCAGCACCAGTATTTCAGCGCGCGGTAAAATCATCTCCAGCCCGAATTCTCCGGCAAAACAGGCCACCTCAGGAATCTCTTTTGGCTTGCGAGACCAGCCCAGCACCTCAAAGCCAAGCCCGTTCAGTGCTTTTGCGCACGCTTGCCCCAGGGCACCCAGCCCCAATATGCCAATGCGGCGCTCTTGAGCCAGTGGTGGTGCTGCGGGTTGCCACCTGTGCGCGGGGTTGATGATATGGGCATCCATGCCGAGATGGTAGCGCAGGCAATGCCCGGCCACCCATTCCGCCATGCCGGTTTGCAAACCCACATCCACCATCCGGCAAAGTGGCGCGCGCAACGTGGTGTTGCCGACAACCCGCTCCACCCCCGCCCACAGGCTGAGCACGGCTTTGAGCCGGGTAAACGGGCCAAAATCCTTCACCGGCCCGTTGGGGGCAAAAACCATGTAATCGACCTGATCCGGCGCGGCGCTGCGGGTGAAATTTGCCTCAATCCCCCTGGCTTTCAGCGCGACCGGGATCAGGGCATTATAGGTAGACCAGTATTTTTCAGCGCCAGCGTAAAGCACGGTTATCATGGATGAATCCTATCGTGGCCGATGAATATGTGCCGATTGTATCAACCCGAAGGCTCCGAGCAACACCATCATCGCCGATCCGCCATAAGAGACCAATGGCAAAGGCACCCCCACAACCGGGGCCAGCCCCATCACCATCGCCATATTTAGCGCGAAATAAAAGAAAAACGTGGCCGCGATGCCGCCGATCAGCAATGCGCCAAAACGGTTTTTGTTTTTCAGCGCCGCCGAGATCGCAAAGATCATGATCAGCGTATAGAGGATCAGCAAGATCGTGGTGCCGATATAGCCAAACTCCTCGGCCATCGTGGTGAAAATAAAGTCGGTTTGCTTTTCGGGCAAAAAATTCAGCCGGGATTGCGTCCCTTCCATAAAGCCCCGCCCCGAAAGCCCGCCAGACCCCAGCGCGATCTTGGATTGGGTGATGTGATAGCCCGCCCCCAAAGGGTCGAGCGAGGGGTCCAGAAAAACATCGATCCGCCGGTATTGATAGTTGTTCAACAACTGCCACCCGGTGCCGCGGGAGAGCATGACCGCGACCACCGCCCCAATCGCAAGGCTGAGTGCCGCGCCAAAATACCAATAGCTCACCCCGGCCAGAAACATCACCACCCCGCCGCTGAGCACCAGCAATATGCCGGTGCCAAGGTCGGGCTGCACCACCACCATCATCGCCGGTACCGCAATCATCAGCAGTGGCAGCAGCACATAAAGCGGGCGGGATACCTTTTTTGGCTCCAGCCAGTCATAATAAAGCGCCAACACCATCACCAGCGCGATTTTCATCACCTCGGAAGGCTGCAACTGGATAAACCCAAGGTCGATCCAGCGCTGCGCCCCCATGCCCCTGGAGCCAAAAAACATCACCACCACCAGCAGGACAAGCCCGAAAACATAAGCCAGCGGCGAGACCTGCCGCCAAAAGCTCAAAGGTATGAAAGCAACCACAAACATGATCACCAGACCCGCGGCAAAGCGGGTCATCTGCGGGCGTGCCCACCGGTCCAGCTCGCCCCCGGCCACCGAATACAACATCAGAAAACCAAAGCTGGAAACCGCGATCACCAGCAAGACCAACGGCCAGTTTATATAAAGAATCTTGCGCCAGCCGCGCGGGGCCTGATTGCGGCTTTGCTCCATGAAGCTCATGCGCGGTCGCTCCCGTCTGCCGGGGCCGCGCGCGGGTTGGGGGGCGGCTCTTGCGCCTGTTGTTCGCGGATCTCGCTCCACAGGTTGCGCGGATAGGCCTCGATCGGGGGGGTGGTGCCGTAAAGCGCGCGCAGCATGATATCGCGCGCCACAGGTGCGGCGGCTTTCGAGCCGGAGCCGCCATGCTCGATCACCACCGAAATCGAATAGCGCGGGTTGTCATAAGGGGCAAAGCCAACAAAAAGCGCGTGGTCACGAAACCGCCATGGCACATCTTCCTTATCGGCCAGCCCGGCCTCGCGCTCGGCCAGCGAAATGCCTTTTACTTGCGCGGTGCCGGTTTTGCCGGCCATCGCCATGCTCGGCTCATCTATGCGCGAGCTGTAGGCAGTGCCGCGGGTCTCGTTTGATACCCGGAACATCCCGAGCCTCATCAGGTCGAGGTTTTCGGGCTTGAGCTGCAATGAGGGCGCTTGCTCAACCGGCTCGGCCACGCCATCTATCCGCTGGATAATGCGTGGCTGCACCATCCGCCCCGAGGCCAGCCGGGCGGTCATCACCGCAAGCTGTGTTGGCGAGGCCAGCACAAAACCCTGCCCGATGGCGGCGTTGAGGGTATCACCCACCTGCCAGCGCTCGTTATAGCGGTCGAACTTCCATTGCATATTGGGCACCAGCCCGGATGAAAGCGAAGGCAAGGGCAAGGGCGGCTTGGCCCCAAAGCCAAAGCGCCGCGCCATCAGCGCCATTTTTTCAATGCCAACACGCTGGGAGATTTCGTAATAATAAACATCACAAGATTGTTTCAGCCCGTTGGTCAGGTCCATATTGCCATGGCCACCACGCTTCCAGCAATGGAAGCGCCGGTTGCCAAGGTCGATAAAACCCCGGCAATAAATCTCCTCCTTGGGGTCAACCAGCCCCTCTTCCAGCGCCGCCAGCGCCGTAACCATTTTGACGGTTGAGCCGGGCGGATACGCGCCTGAAATGGTCTTGTCGGCCAGGGGGCGGTATTCATCCTCGATCAGCCCGTTCCAGTAATCGGCTTCAATGCCAAAGATAAACTGGTTGGGGTCAAAACCGGGGGTGGAGGCGAGCGCGCGCACATCGCCTGAATGCACATCCATCACCACCGCCGCCGCACTTTCGCCCTGCATGCGGTATTGCGCGTAATTTTGCAGATCATGGTCCAGCGTCAGCTGGATATCCGCGCCCTTTTTGCCATTGTTGCGGCCCAGCTCGCGCATTACCCGGCCCACGGCGTTGATCTCCACCCGTTTGCTGCCCGCCACCCCGCGCAGCAGGTCCTCAAGCTCGCGCTCGACCCCGGTTTTGCCGGTTTGAAAACCGGGGATCTGCAATACCGGGTCCGGGTTTTTAAAGCGCTCGAGGTCGTATTCGCTCACCGGCCCGACATAGCCGATAATATGGGAATAATCTTCCTTCATCGGGTAAAACCGGTTCAGCCCCACTTCGGTAATGATACCGGGCAGGGAGGGGGCGTTGGCGGAAACTCTGGCGAAATCCTCCCAGCTCAGTTGCTCGGCCACCGCCACCGGCACAAAGGGGGCGCGTTTGCGCATCTCGTTATAAATCGCTTCACGTTTTTCGGGGGGCAGGTCGATGATCCGGGCCAGTTCAGCCAGCACAAGCGGTGCATTTTCGGCCTGTTCGCGGATCATCACAATGCGGTAATTGGGGTTGTTTTGAGCCAGGGCAATGCCGTTACGGTCAAATATCAGGCCGCGCTCGGGTTCTATCAGCCGGTCGCGGATACGGTTTTCCTCGGCCAATAGCCTGAATTCGCTGCTTTGGGTGACCTGCAAATCACGCATCCGCCAGTTGAGCACGCCAATAACGGCCGCCTGCATACCACCCAGCACCAAAGCTCGCCGCGTGAGCGAACGGTTCTTCTCATGGGCAGTGTTTATTGGCTTTTTCATCGGATTTTCCCCAACCGGTCGGGGCGGTTACTGTGGTCTGGTTTGCGTATGCGTATGATATAGTGCAAAAAGGCGACCATAACAGGGTAGCAAATCAGCGTCAGTAATACAAATTGCAACATTCTTGCCAGATCAAGCGATTGTGAGAAGCTGGCCCAAAGCAGCAGGTTTTGCACAAGCACCATCAGCGCCAACATCCCCGCCACCATGGAAAACTCCATCAGCAAGCCCCGCTCCTGAATGCTGCGATGGCTAAAGCGCACGGTCTCGCTGGCGATCAGCAGCAGAAAGGCCCACAACCCCATCGGGCGCATCAGCACCGCATCCGCCAGCAGCGCCAACGCCGCGATCAGCAAAAACGGTGCGCTCGGGGGCTGGCGCACCACCCAGGCAATGCTGAGCACAAATAACAGCCCTGGCGCGGGCAGGCGCTCGGGGCTGAATTGCTGCGGCAAGATCGGGTAAGCAATGGCCATCAGGCCCAAAAGGGTGAATACCCCGCGGTAAGCCCAGATTTTTGGTGCGGCATTCAATGGTCCTTATCCTCATCAACCGGATTTTCAACCGGGGTAGGCGGCACGCTCTCCAGCACATCTTCGCCAACAAGCGCCCCCGCGCCGGAAATCTGGTCCAGCGGCGAGCTGCGCAGAATGCGCACGAATTCAAGCCCTTCGAAATCCGCCGCCAGCAAGGTGCGCACCTCGCCATTACTGGCGCGCACAATCTGCCCGATGAGCAATTCCGGCGGAAATATCCCGCCATCACCCGAGGTGACCACCCGCATGCCGGGCAGTACTTCGTCGGGGTTGTCGATGAACAGAATCCGGGGGGCGAGTGTGTTATCCCCGTGCAGAATCGCCCGCTGGTTTGAGGGGCGGATAATCACCGGCACCTGGCTGGAAACATCGGTCAGAAACACCAGCCGCGCGGTATGGTCAGCCACGCCGGATATCCGCCCGACCAGCCCCAGCCCGTCCACTGCCGCCTGCCCGTCGCGCACCCCGTCGATCAGCCCGACATTAAGCAGGCCCGACTGGCTGAACGGGCTGCCGCTATCGGTGATCACCTCGCCAGTCACAAAGCCAAGGCTGGGCGAAAGCTGCACATTATTAAGCGCGCGAAGCTGGGCGTTGGTCTGCTCAAGCTGCAAGGCGGCCTCTTGCCAACCCTTCATGCGTTGCAGCTCCTGGCGCAGCTCTTGATTGCGCTCGTAGATTTGCGCATAGGATTGGTAGTCGGAGACAATCCGGGTGAATTGTGTGACCGGCACCAGCATCCATTCCATATTGGGCACAAACCTGTCCACCAGCGCCATGCGGAAGCGTTCAACCCGGGGGTTATCAACACGCCAAAGAATAAACAGGGCAAAAAACAGAAACAGAGTCAGCCCGACAATCAGCCGCCTGACCGCGCGCCACGCATTGCCCGTTTGTTCATTGCCCGCCACAACGCCCCGCTAGTTGCCATAATCCAAAATATGCTGAAGCTGGTTCTCAAATTCAAGCGCCTTGCCGGTGCCAAGGGCCACGCAGTTCAGGGTCTCGTCGGCTACCGAAATTGCCAGGCCGGTCTGCTCGCGCAGGGCCAGATCGAGGTCACCCAAAAGCGCGCCACCCCCGGTCAGCATCACGCCACGATCAACAATATCAGCGGCCAGATCGGGCGGCGTGCTTTCCAGCGCCGCCATCACCGCATCGCAAATCTGCTGCACCGGCTCTGCCAGTGCCTCGGCCACCTGCGCCTGGGTGATTTCGGTTTCCTTTGGCACGCCATTGATAAGATCTCGCCCGCGAATGAGCATGCTCGCGCCGCGCCCGTCATCGGGGATGCGCGCGGTGCCGATCGAGGTTTTGATCCGCTCGGCGGTGGAATCTCCAATGAGAATATTGTGTTGCCGCCTGAGATGCGAAATAATCGCCTCATCCATGCGGTCGCCACCCACGCGCACCGATCGGGCATAAACGATATCGCCAAGTGAAAGCACCGCCACCTCGGTGGTGCCGCCGCCGATATCCACCACCATAGAGCCGGTCGGGTCGGTTATCGGCATGCCAGCGCCAATCGCCGCTGCAATCGGTTCGGCAATCAGCCCGACCTTGCCGGCACCGGCTTGCTCGACAGAGCCGCGAATGGCGCGCATTTCAACCGGCGTGGCACCGTGCGGCACGCAGACAATGATCCTCGGTTTGGGCACGAACCACGCCCGCCGGTGGATCTTCCTGATGAAATGTTTGATCATTTCCTCGGCCACGCCAAAATCGGCGATCACCCCGTCACGCATCGGGCGAATGGCCTCAATACTGCCCGGCGTGCGCCCCAGCATCAGTTTGGCATCCTCGCCCACCGCCAGCACCTGCTTTTTGCCATCACGAATATGATAGGCCACCACGGAAGGCTCATTGAGAATGATCCCCTTGCCCTTCATATAGATCAATGTGTTTGCCGTGCCCAGATCAATGGCCATATCCGCCGAGAATATGCCGCCCAATAGCCTCACCATATACATTTCCTTGCCTATAGGAACGGGCCGTTTTGGCCCTGAATTTTTTGCTGATATGCCCTTATAGGCACAAGCTTTACCAGTTAAAAGCCCGCTTTTCCAGCCCGCAGATAAAACGCGGTGTTTTGACCGATAAAGGCAAGCTTTCGCCGAAGCTTTTTCTTTGAAAAATACTTTCAGGGGGGCTGCCCAAGGGCAGCGGGGGCGCGAGCGCCCCCTCCAGGTTCAAGCTGGCGCGGTTTTCTCGCGGCGCACCACAAGGTTGTTCAGTGCATTGATATAGGCCTTGGCCGAGGCGACAACCGTATCGGTATCCGCGCTTTGCCCGGTAACAATCTTGCCGTTTTCCTCCATGCGCACGCTCACGGTGGCTTGCGCATCGGTGCCTTCGGTCACCGCATGCACCTGATAAAGCTGCAAGCGGGCGGCATGGGGAAACACTTTTTTGATGGCATTGAAGGTTGCATCCACCGGCCCGTCACCCGTTGCGCTCACGTTATTGGTTTTGCCGCCGATACTAAGCTCCATCTCGGCGCTTTGCGGCCCTTCTGTACCGCAGACCACACGCAGACTTTCCAGCTTCAACTCCCCTTCCAGCGGGCTGCCTGTTGCGGTGCTCATCAACGCCACGAGATCATCATCAAAAATCTCTTTCTTGCGGTCCGCCAGCTCCTTGAAGCGCACAAACACATCCTTGAGTTGGTTATCGCCCAGCGTAAAACCGAGATTCTCCAGCTTCGCGCGCAAGGCGGCCCGGCCCGAATGCTTGCCCATCACCAGGCTGGTTTCTCTCAGCCCGATATCCTCGGGGCGCATGATCTCGAAAGTTTCGGCATTTTTCAACATGCCGTCCTGATGGATGCCGCTTTCATGGGCAAAGGCATTTTTGCCGACAATCGCCTTGTTATACTGCACCGGAAAGCCAGAAACCGTTGCCACCCGGCGGCTGATATTCATGATCTGGGTGGTGTCTATTTCGGTGCGGTAGGGCATGATATCATTGCGAACCTTGATCGCCATCACCACTTCTTCAAGCGCGGTGTTGCCGGCCCGCTCGCCCAGGCCATTGATTGTGCACTCAATCTGCCGCGCCCCGGCATCTACCGCCGCCAACGCATTGGCGGTGGCCATGCCGAGGTCATTATGGCAATGGGTGGCAAAAATAATCTCATCCGCGCCCGGCACCCGCTCAAGCAGCATCTTGATAATATCCCCGCTTTCGGCCGGGGCGGTATAGCCAACCGTATCAGGAATGTTGATGGTGGTCGCGCCGGCTTGAATGGCGATTTCGACCACCCGGCACAGGTAATCATCCTCGGTGCGGGTCGCATCCATCGGCGACCATTGCACATTGTCACACAAGTTACGGGCGAGGCTGACGGTGTCATGAATCACATCCGCCATTTCGTCCATATCCATGCCGGTAATGGCGCGGTGCGAGGGCGAGGTGCCGATGAATGTATGGATGCGCGGCAAATTGGCGTGTTTCACCGCCTCCCAGGCCCGCTCGATATCGCCGGGCTTGGCGCGGGAAAGCCCGCAGATCACCGCGCGCTTGGCGCGTTTGGCGATCTCGCTTACGGCTGCGAAATCCCCCTCAGAGGCGATCGGAAAGCCGGCTTCGATAATATCCACCCCCATATTGTCGAGCATCTCGGCGATTTCGAGCTTTTCATCATGGGTCATGGTTGCGCCCGGGCTTTGCTCGCCATCGCGCAGGGTGGTGTCAAAAATCAACACACGGGATTTGTCAGTGGTCATATTGCTCATCTTGTTAGTCCTTAGCTTTTTGAGAATTTTGGTGCGGTTCAAAGCTCCCCTGAGCGCACGCACCAAATCCTCGGTACGCTCAGAGGCGGCTAAGGATTAGGATTTCAGCAATGGCACTATGGCTTGCTGCAATCGAGGAATGTGGTGTTTTCTTACCCATGCCTGCACTATAAACCGGGATTTACAGAGTTAAAGGAAAAAGTGAGTGGTCACGAAAATAATCAGATTCAGCCAAGCAGACCGCCGAGCGAAGCGAGGCCACCGGCGTCGCCAGACACTGTTCAGCTTTGCTGATAAAGTGCCTTTTCCGACGGGGGCTTTAGCCTCCGGGAGGAAAAGGCAAGCTTGCCGGAAGGTCAGCGAATTTTACTGCAACGCCGCGGCGCGCGCCTCCTTCGGCGACCTGAAGTCGTCGGCTACGCCTTCCTTTGTTCAGCCCACCTCGTCGGCGCGTGTCGTGCGGGGCGCACGACCAGTCCTAGTTGCCAGCCGCTGCGGCTTCGGCTTCCGTTGCCGGGTTGCCATTGGCCCAGAAGCCGTCATATTCCTCACCCGAAGCATAGCGCATTACCCCGCGCCCCTGCCGCTGGCCCTTGGAGAAGAAGCCCTCGTAAACATCGCCGTTGGGGTATTTTGCCAGCCCTTCGCCGTCAATCTCGCCTGCTACCCAGTTGCCGACATATTCAAACCCGTCCGGCATGGTAATGGTGCCTTGCCCCTCGCGCTGGCCCGCGACAAATGAGCCGGTATAGATGGTGCCGTCTGAATATGTGGCCACGCCCTGGCCATCACGCAATCCGTCTTTCCACTCACCGGTATATTGGTAACCATCCTGATAGGTCATGGTGCCCTGGCCGTCATTCTTGGCGTTTTTGAACTCACCCTCATAGACCAACCCGTTTTCATAGCGGGCAATGCCGCTGCCCTCGATTACCCCGTTCACCCATGAGCCTTCGTAGGAAGAGCCGTCAGCATAAACGATCTTGCCCTGCCCATGCGCGACATCATTCAAAAAACTGCCCTCATAGACCGAGCCATCGGGGTAAGTGACCTTGCCATCGCCCTCGATGCGGCCATCCACCCAGATGCCGGTATAAACATAGCCATCAGCTCCGGTAAACGTGCCGACACCATTGCGCTGGTCACCCGAGAAGCCACCTTCGTAGCGGTCGCCATTGGCATAGGTGGCAATGCCTTGCCCCTCGCGCTGGCCATTAACCATAGTGCCTTCATAGCGGTCTCCATTGGCCTGGGTCAAAACGCCAATGCCGTTGATCTGCCCGTTTTGCCACTCACCAACATAGGTCACCCCGTCAGGCAGGGTTAATGAACCTTGCCCTTCCCGCACGCCGCGCACGATATCTCCTTCATAGACCGCCCCATCGGGATAGGTGATTTTACCGCGCCCGTGTTTTACCCCCGCTTCCCATGTGCCTTCATAAATATAGCCGTTGGGGCTGGTCATGGTGCCAACACCGTCATGCACCGCATTGGCGAACTCGCCCACATAAACCACGCCATTGGCGTAAGAGGCCGTGCCCGAGCCGGAGATTTTGCCATCCACCCATGAGCCTTCATAGGTGCCACCGTCGGAAAATGTGATCTTTCCCTGCCCCTCGGGGCGGCCGTTTACAAACTCACCTTCATAGACCGACCCATTGGGAAAGCGCGCCACGCCAACCCCTTCAATGCGCCCTTCAACCCATTGCCCGGAATATTCATAGCCGTTGGGCAGGCGGTAGGTGCCTTGCCCGTGCTGCTTGCCGTTCAAAAACTCGCCCTCGTAAATGCCGCCTGTATCATATTGTTTGGTCTCAACCGTGGTCTGGGCAAAAACCGGCGCGACCCCCAGGTTAAATCCAAAAGAAGCGGCACTAATAGCGGCGGCACTAAGCAAAAGGCGATTTTTCAACATATCTCTCCGACAATCAGGCAAAGCCCTCAAGGGGGGATTTGCACATGTTGCAGAAATATTAAGTGCTAACGCCCCTAGGGGCAACGGTTTTTTACAGGCTTCAGCCAGAAGGTGCCGCCAAGGCTTGTATTTGCCGGCGAGCACCGTGTATTTCTGGCCACAACCAATATATCCGAGAGGCGCCCATGCCACAAAAATTCCGCCTTACCCTGGCGCAGCTAAACCCAACAGTCGGGGATTATGTCGGCAATGCCGAAAAAGCGCTAAAAGCCCATAAAGCCGGGGCCGCCGCCGGGGCTGACCTCGTGGCGCTGCCCGAGATGTTTCTCACCGGCTATCAAACCCAGGATCTGGTGATGAAACCGGCATTTCTGGCCGAAAACGAAGCCGCATTGGTCGCGTTGGCTCGTGCCTGCGCGGATGGCCCTGCCTTGGCGATTGGCGCCCCCCTGCGCGAGGATGGCAAGCTGTTCAATGCCTATTTCCTGCTTGAGGGCGGCAAGGTGCGGGTGATTGCGCGCAAGCACCACCTGCCCAATGAAGATGTGTTTGACGAACATCGCCTGTTTGACTCCGCGCCCATATCAGGGCCGTTCGAGTTGAACGGATTGCGCATCGGCTGCCCGGTTTGCGAAGATGCGTGGCATGAGGATGTGGCAGAAACCATGGCCGAGACCGGCGCGGAATTGCTGCTTATCCCCAATGGCTCGCCCTATCGGCGCGGCAAGCACGATTTGCGCATGGGGCTGATGGTGGCGCGGGTGGTCGAGACCGGCCTGCCGCTGGCCTATCTCAATATGGTTGGCGGGCAGGATGATCAGGTTTTTGACGGGGCGAGCTTTGTGCTCAACCAA
>WFQA01000094.1 GCA_015487255.1 Paracoccaceae bacterium
ATCTGATCGCGCTTTACATGGGGCTGGAATTGCAGGCGCTGTCGCTTTATGTGATCGCCGCCTTTAACCGGGATTCGCTGCGCTCCTCTGAAGCGGGGCTGAAATATTTTGTGCTCGGGGCGATTTCCTCGGGCTTGCTGCTTTACGGGGCCTCGCTGGTTTATGGTTATACCGGGGCGACCGGCTTTGCCCAGATCTCGCAGGTGATCAAGGCCGAGGGCCTGCCGATTGGCGCGGTATTTGGCTTGGTGTTTTTGCTCTCCGGCATGGCTTTCAAGGTTTCCGCCGCGCCGTTTCATATGTGGACCCCGGATGTTTACGAAGGCTCACCCACGCCGGTAACGGCGCTGTTTGCCACCGCGCCCAAAGTGGCGGCGGCGGCGATGATCACCCGCATATTGTTTGATGCCTTTGGTGACGCGGTTTCGGACTGGCAGCAAATTCTGGCACTATTGGCGCTGTTGTCGATGTTTGTCGGCTCGATCGCTGCCATCGGGCAGACCAATATCAAGCGGCTGATGGCCTATTCCTCGATCGGCCATATGGGTTTTGCCCTGATGGGGCTGGCGGCGGGCACCGCGCTTGGGGTGCAGAGCATGCTGATCTATCTGGTGGTCTATGTGGCCACCAATGTCGGGGTGTTTGCCTTTATTCTCAACATGGAGAAAGACGGGCGCGCGATCACCGATATTTCGGCACTTGGGCTTTATAGCCGGGTGGCACCGGGGCGGGCGCTGGCGCTGGCGGTGCTGATGTTCAGCCTGGCGGGCATTCCGCCGCTGGTTGGGTTTTTTGCCAAGCTTTATGTGCTGCAGGCGGCGTTTGATGCCGGGCTGGCATGGCTGGCATTGGCCGGGGTTATTGCCTCGGTGATCGCGGCGTTTTATTACCTGCGCATCATCTACCTGATGTATTTTGGCGAGGCGGCCGAGGCGCTGGATGGCAAAATGCCTCTGCTGCATATGGGGCTGCTGGCGGCTTCGGCCGGGGCGGTGGTGTTTGGTATTGTCAACATGTTCGGGGTTGAGGGCTTTGCCGCCAATGCCGCTCAGGCGTTGCTGAGCTAGATGGGCTGGCCGCCGGAACTGGGGCGGGTTATCCTCAAAACGGTGGATAGCACCAATGCCGAGGCGCTGCGCCGCATCGGGCAGGGCGATGCCTGGATACTGACCCATGCCCAGACCAGCGGGCTTGGCCGGCGCGGCAAAAGCTGGGAAATGCCCAAGGGTAATTTTGCCGCCTCGTTGCTGATGCATAGTGATGCACCGCAGCCCGCCCTGGCGCAGCGCTCGTTTGTGGCGGCACTGGCGCTGCACGAGGTGCTGGCTGGGCTTGGTGTGGCGGAGATTTCATTGAAATGGCCCAATGATGTGCTGGTCGGCGGGCGCAAGCTGGCGGGGATATTGCTGGCCTCTGCGCCGGGTGCGCTGGTGGTCGGGGTGGGGGTAAACCTGCTGGCCGCGCCGCACCCGGCAAGGCTGCAAGCGGATGCGCTGGCTCCTGTTTGCCTCAAGGAGTTGCTGCACAGCCCGCCGGATGCTGAAGGGTTTCTGACCCTGCTGGCCAATGCCTTTTTGAAATACGAGCGCCAGATGCGCGGCCTTGGCTTTGCCCCGATCCGCCAAGCGTGGCTCTGCCATGCCGCGCGGTTGGGTGAGGTCATCCATGCCCGCTTGCCAGCGCGGGTGATTTCCGGCACATTTGAAACCATTGACGAAACCGGCGCGCTGGTGCTGGCCACCGCCAGGGGGCGGCAGGTATTGCCGGCTGCCGAAGTGTTTTTCTGAAAGGGGCGCTCATATGCTGCTCGCCATAGATGTCGGCAATACCAACGCTGTTTTTGCGGTGCATGACGGCACCAAGATACTGGGTGAGTTTCGCTGCTCGACCGACCATAAACGCACCGCTGACGAATATTTCGTCTGGCTGAAAAAGCTGATGACCCATGCCGGGATCGAGGCGGATATCAACGAGGTGATCATCTCTTCCACCGTGCCGCGGGTGGTTTTTAACCTGCGGGTGCTGGCGGACCGATATTTCAACTGCCGCCCGCTGGTGGTGGGCAAGCCCGAGGTGGATATCGGCACCCCGCCAAGGGTGGATCCGGCGACCAGCATCGGCCCGGACCGCCTGGTCAATACCGTGGCGGGTTTTAACCGCTATGGCGGCAACCTGATTGTGGTTGATTTTGGCACCGCCACCACCTTTGACGTGGTGGATTTTGATGGTGCTTATGTGGGCGGGGTGATCTCGCCCGGTGTTAATGTCTCGCTGGAGAGCTTTCACCACGCCGCGGCCGCTTTGCCGCATATCGATGTCAGCCAGCCGGGGCGGGTGGTGGGCACCAATACCATCGCCTGTATGCAATCGGGCATTTTTTGGGGTTACATTGGGCTGGTGGAAGGCATATGTAAGCGTATTCAAGAGGAGCGCGGCCAAGCGATGAAAATCATCGGCACTGGCGGGCTCTCGACCTTATTTGCGCAAGGCACCGATGTATTTGACCATCTGGACGCGGAACTGACCGTGCATGGTCTGGTGTTGATTGCGAGCCTGAATAGAAAGAAATCAAATGGCTAATAACAAAAACCGGCTGATCTACCTCCCGCTTGGCGGGGCTGGCGAGATCGGCATGAACATGTATCTTTATGGCTACGGCCCCAAAGGTAACGAGCGCTTTATACTGGTGGATGTCGGCGTGACCTTCCCCGATATGGAAAGCACACCGGGGGTGGACCTGATCATGGCCGACCCATCATACATCGTAGAGCGGGCCGACCGGCTGGAGGGGATATTCATTACCCACGCCCATGAGGACCATATCGGCGCCATCGGGTTGCTTTACCCGCAACTGCAGGCACCGATCTATTGCCGGGCGTTTACCTCGGCGATTGCGCGCAACAAGATGGAGCGCGCCGGGCAAGATACTGATGCGGTCAACGAAGTGGCCATATGGCCGGCAATGGTTGAAGCGGGGCCTTTCAAGGTCGGCTTTGCGCCGATCTCGCATTCGATCCCCGAGGCTTCGGCACTGGTTATCGACACCCCGGCGGGGCGAATTTTCCACTCGGGCGATTTCAAGATCGACCCGGACCCGCAAGTGGGCGAGGCTTTTGACCCGGATCTGATGAAGGCCATAGCCCAGGGTGGTATCCGGGCGTTTGTCTGTGACAGCACCAATGTTTTCAACCATCATCCGGGGCGTTCGGAGGCCAGCCTGCCTTCGGCGATTACCGAAATGATGACCCATGCTTCGGGCATGGTGGTGGCGACGACCTTTGCCTCCAATGTAGCGCGGCTCAAAACTCTGGCGCAAGCGGCGGTGGATGCCGGGCGCGAAGTGGTGATGGTGGGCCGGGCGATGAATGTGATGACCCAGACCGCGCTCAGCACCGGGGTGCTCACCGACTTTCCGCCGGTGATCAGCATCGAGGATGCCAAGGGCAAGCCGCGCGAAAAGCTGATGGTGCTGGCGACCGGCTCGCAAGGCGAGCGCCGTGCGGCCAGCGCGCAGCTGGCGGTTGGTAAATATCAGGGCATGGAACTGAAGGCGGGAGATACTTTCCTGTTTTCCAGCAAAACCATTCCGGGCAATGAAATCGGGGTGGCGCGCATTCATAACCTGCTGGCCGAAAAAGGTGTTGTGGTGGTGGCCGAAGATGACCGCTACCATGTATCGGGCCATGCCAACCGGCCCGATCTCGACCGGCTGCAAACCCTGCTCAACCCTGACCTCGTGATCCCGATGCATGGCGAATACCGCCACCTGCGCGAGCATGCCGAACTGGCCGAGGCCAATGGCCGCAAAGCCGCGATTGCCCCCAACGGGGTGATGCTTGATATCACCGGCGAGCCGCGTGTGGTTGAGCATATCGATACCGGGCGCACCTATCTTGATGGCATGGTGCTGATCGGCGCGATGGATGGCGTTGTGCGCCAGCGGCTGCAATTTGCCCTGCGCGGGCATGTGGTGGTTTCGGTGATGATCGACGAGAAAAACCGGCTGAGTGACGGGGTCTGGGCGGAAGCGCACGGGCTGCCGGAGCCAAAGCAGGGCAGCTTTGACCAGATGCTGGAAGCGGCGATGAACAAAGACCTGGAGAAAGCCAAGCGCGGCGTGCTGGGGGATGACGAGGCGGTGGAGCGGCTGATTGTGCAGGCCTGCAACCGGGTCAGCAAAAAAGCGATTGGCAAAAAGCCGGTTTGCACGGTGCTGATCAGCCGGATGGAAGGTTAAAAACGGCGGGCCTTGGCCCGCCGCTTTCATTTATGAGAATGGTATTGCCGGGCTAAACCGCACCCTGTAACCCGTAGGGTGCGTGGTTTCCACGCACCATTATTCCGATGTAGGGGCGGGCGCGGTAATGCGGGCCCGCTTTTTTGGCTTTTCGGCCACCACTTCAACAGTTTCGGGTTTTACAGCTGGTGCTTCGGCCTCAGGCTCCGCCGCCTTGGCTTTGCGTGGTTTGCGCTTGGGCTTCTCCGCCGGAG
>WFQA01000095.1 GCA_015487255.1 Paracoccaceae bacterium
GATATGTTCGGGTTAACTTGGGCAGCCCTGAATCTCTACCGCACGATCAGCTCCAAAAACCGAAATGATCAACTCAGTGCGGTCCATTTCCATTACCCCTTCGCCGTAATATTTCATCGGGGCGGATGCGCGAATATCCCCTCCCTCGCTGCTGGTTTCGGCCATATCGATCCATATCTCCCGCTGGGCATATTCTATCACCACATATGGCGCTTCTATTGCCTCCGCAAAGGCCAGCTCAGCGGTGATCTCATACCAATTCCCGTTGGGTCTTACCGCACATGAAATGCGCGCCAGCCCGGCAGCTTCGGCCGTTTGTGGCACTTGCAGCAATGCCGCCTCGATCTGCGCTACGCCCTCGTCAGACGCTTCATTTAACCGTGACAAAAATACCGCCTGCGCGGGGATGCAAATATCGGAGCACACGCCAAATTGCAGGCTGAGCGCAATGCGCACCGGGCCGGCTTCGGCCGGCGTAATGCGAATTGGCAGCACAAAATAATCGCTATAGCCAAGGGTGGTCATGCCGCCCTGCTTGGTCACATCCGGAACCGGCCAGGCAAAGCTGATCTCGCCGATATTGTCAGAGCCTGCCCAGTTGAAAATCGGTGGCAGGCCAGCCGGGCCGGGATTGCGCCAATAGGTTTTCCAGCCCGGGTTGAGGTCGAATTCCAGTGCGGCCTGATAAGAGCCATCTGCCATCTGCCAGCCACGCAGCAGCTTTACACTGCCATAGTCGGTCACCTGGGTGAGACCTGCCGCTGGCAACATAACAAGCAGCAATAATAATCTGGGCAGCATAATAACCTCGTTTTGGGCGCATCGTGATCAATATCGGATTTTTCCTAAAGGAAAAGTCACAAGATTGCGAGGCTTTGGCTTGAAACCCGCGCCCTGTGCCCTCATTCTAAGGATATGGAAAACCCAAAACCCGATGAAGTTCCGTTTCTGGATGGCAAATTGCTGGTCGCCATGCCCGGCATGGGGGACCCGCGCTTTAACAAAGCGGTGGTGTTTATTTGCGCGCATTCGCCGGAAGGGGCGATGGGGCTGATCATCAACAAACCCGCCAAGCGGTTGAAGTTTGACGACCTGATGACCCAGCTCGGCATTGACTGGGACGGGGAGCTGGCCTCGCCAAAGGTGCATCATGGTGGGCCGGTTGAGCATGGGCGCGGCTTTGTCCTGCATTCGCCTGATTATGAATCCGAGGGGTCTTCGATGAAGATCGGTGATGATTTCGGCATGACCGCCACTTTGGATATCCTGACCGATATTGCCCTTGGCAAGGGACCAAAGCGGGCCATTCTGGCGCTGGGGTATACCGGCTGGGCACCGGGGCAGTTGGAGGCCGAATTGCAGGCCAATGGCTGGCTGATTGCCGATGTTGACCGGGAGTTGGTCTTTGCCGCCAGGGATGCTGACAAATGGCAGTTGGCAATTGAAGGGTTGGGGATTGACCCGCGCATGCTGAGCGCCGAGGGCGGGCGGGCCTGAGGTGACTTTTGTATTGGCAATCTGATAGGCTTGGATAAAACCAGATAAGGGAGCGCAACAATGCCGGAATTTATCATCATTTATCATGGCCACGGGCAACCGGAATCCAAAGAAGCTGGCGAGGCGGCCAAGGGGCGCTGGATGAAATGGATGCAGGATCTGGGCGAGGATATCGTCAATTTCGGCACGCCGTTCAAAGGCGCCACCATGGTGGATGCTGATGGCAATACCCGCCCCGGCGGGCTGAGTGGCTATTCGGTGGTGAAGGCCAAAAATATGGACGCCGCGCTGAAAATCGCCAAAGCCTGCCCGCATCTGGAGATGGGCGAGGTGGAAGTGGCCGAGTTGATGAAGGGCATGGGCGGGTAGCCTCCGGCCATGGCGGCGCGCAAAGGGTGGTGCTTGTGGCCACGCTCTGCCCGCGCCGCGCTTTGACCCTGCGCTTGTGGCCCGCAGGGGTTTGACGCCGCGGTTTGCTTGCTGATCCGGATGTTGCCCCATAAACTGGGGCAAACGGATTGGGAGATCATCATGCCATATCGCGCGCCGGTGTCAGAAATCACCTTTTTGCTGGAAAATGTGCTCGGTGGGGACCGGCTGGGTAAAACCGAATTATTCGCCGAGGCCGGGCTGGATATGGCTAGCGCCATACTGGACGAGGCCGCCAAGCTGGCCGAGGGGGTGATTGCGCCGTTGAACCGTGTCGGTGACGAGCAGGGCGCCAGGCTGGAAAACGGCAGGTTGCGCTGCTCGCCGGGGTTTCGCGAGGCTTATCAGGCGCTGGCGACCGGTGGCTGGGTGGGCATGAATGGCCCCGAGGCTTTTGGCGGTATGGGCATGCCGATGGCGCTCACCGTGGCGGTGAACGAGATGATGTCGAGCGCCTGCCTTGCGCTGGCCCTCAACCCGCTGATGACCCAGGGGCAGATCGAGGCGTTTGAGCATCATGCCAGCGACGCGCTGAAAGATACCTACCTTGCCAAGCTGATCTCCGGCCAGTGGACCGGCACGATGAACCTGACCGAGCCACAGGCGGGCAGTGATGTGGGGGCGCTTGCCACCAAGGCCGTGGATAACGGTGATGGGTCTTTTACCATAACCGGCCAGAAGATTTTTATCAGTTGGGGGGATCATGACGTGGCGGAAAACATCATCCACCTCGTATTGGCGCGACTGCCCGGCGCAGCGGCGGGCACGCGCGGCATCTCGCTGTTTGCCGTGCCAAAATTCATCCCCGACGGGGCGGGCAACCCCGGCGCGGCCAATACTTTGCGCGCGGTCAGCCTTGAACACAAACTGGGCCTGCATGGCTCGCCCACTGCCGTTATGGCCTTTGAAGGGGCAACCGGCTGGATGGTCGGGAAGGAAAACGGTGGCATGGCGGCGATGTTCACCATGATGAACAACGCCCGGCTCGGGGTTGGCATTCAGGGGCTTTCACAGGCCGAGGCCGCTTACCAGATGGCGCTGGCATATGCCCATGAGCGCCAGCAGGGCCGCACGCCGGTAGAGGGTGAGCGCGCCATCATCGGCCATGCCGATGTGCGCCGTAACCTGATGACCATGAAAGCCCTGACAGGGATCGCCCGCGCGATTTGCCTTGATTGCGCGATCAGCCTGGACCTTGCGCGGGCCAACGCGGATGAAGCCGAAGCCGCCCGCGCGGCGTTCCTTACCCCCATCGCCAAGGCTTTTGGCACCGATATCGGCTGTCAGGTGGCCGAGCTGGGCGTGCAGGTGCATGGCGGCATGGGCTATATCGAGGAGACCGGCGCGGCGCAGTTTTACCGCGATGTGCGGGTGACGGCGATTTACGAGGGCACCAATGGTATTCAGGCGATGGACATGGTGGGGCGCAAGCTGAAAGATGGCGGCAAGGCGGCCTTTGGGCTGATCGCCGAGATCCGCCAAACCGCCGCAACGGATGGCCCGCACCCGCGCCTGAACGCCGCCGCCGACCGGCTGGAGGCGGCAACCAACTGGATGCTGCAGGCCCCGCTCAATGACCGCTTTGCCGGTGCCACACCTTATTTGCGCGCCTTTGCCCTGGCGCTTGGCGGGCATTATCTGCTGAAAGCCGCGCAGGTTGACCCGGCGCGCATGCCCCTGGCCGCCTTTCATATTCGCCAGCTCATGGCGCAGGTTGGCCCGCTTTGCGAGATGGCCTGCGAAGGGGCCGCACCGCTTTATGGCGACCCGTTGGCGCTATAGGTAAATAATGTCACAACTCCGCTTTCCCCATGAAACTCCGCCAATAGCGGGTGAAATGATCGAGATTGCCAAGGGGATCCACTGGATCCGGCTGCCGCTGCCGATGGCGCTTGACCATGTCAATATCTATGCGCTGGAAGACGGGGATGGCTGGACGGTGATTGACTCCGGCATCAACTCCCGCAAGGGCCGGGCAATGTGGCAGGCGCTGATGGTCGGGCCGCTCATGGGCAGGCCCATCCACCGGGTTATTCTTACCCATCACCACCCGGATCATGTCGGCATGGCGGGTTGGTTGCAATCGGCACACGGGGCCGAGCTGTGGAGCAGCCGCACTGCATGGCTGTTTGCCCGGATGCTGACGCTGGATGTGCAAACCGTATGGCCCGAGGAAACCCTGGCCTTTTATCGCAGCGCCGGGATGGATGCTGAATTTTATGAAAAGCGCAAAGCCGAGCGGCCTTTTAACTTTGCCGATGTGGTCGCCCCGATGCCGCTGGGCTTCAAGCGGCTGGATGAAGGCGACAATGTGCAGATCGGCGCGCGGGCCTTTACTGTGCGGCTCGGACAGGGGCATGCACCGGATCATATCACGCTCTGGGCGGATGATGTGGTGATCGCGGGGGATCAGGTGATCGCCAATATCTCCTCCAATCTCGGGGTTTACGCCACCGAGCCGGAGGCGGACCCGGTGGGGGCCTGGCTGCAAAGCTGCGAACGCCTGAAGCAATTTGCCCGACCCGGGCAGCTTGTGCTACCCGGGCACAAACTGCCGTTTTTTGGGCTGGCCACCCGGCTGACCCAGTTGATCGACAATCACCATTCAGCGCTGGAGCGGCTGAAAGCGCATCTTTTGCAGCCGCGCACGGCGGCTGAGTGCTTCCAGCCGCTGTTCAGGCGCAATATAGGCGCGGGCGAATACGGGCTGGCCCTGGTGGAAGCGGTTGGCCATCTCAACCACCTGCATCAAACCGGGGAGGCAAAGCGCTGGCGGCGTGCGGATGGTGCGTTTCTCTGGCACAGGGTTTGAAAACCCTTCCCCTTGGCGCGTTTTTCTGCCAAAAAGGATAAAACCAAAACGGGAGACGCAAAATGAGCGAATACAAACACGGGTCCATGGACATTACCGAACAGAAAAAAACCTTTGCCCTGTTTATCAAGGGTTGCATCTGGCTGAGCGGCATTTCCGCCGGCGTGCTGATCTTTCTGGCGATTTTCAATTCCTAACAAAGGAGCGGACCATGCGGGCGCTTAAAGCGGTTTTTCTTCTTGGCCTCGGCCTTATTCTGGCGGGTTGTGTCAACCCCAATGCCGGCACAGCCCCGGCAGAAGAAATTGCCGCCTCGCGCTATGCCAGCCCGGAGCCAGCCTTTGTTTCGCTGATTACCGTTGTTAACGAGCGCACTGATTTTGGTGAACATACAGCGATATTGATCAATGGCTCACAACAGGTGATCTATGATCCGGCCGGGTCTTTTCGCTATAGCAAACTGCCGCGCCGCGATGACATGCTCTATGGGGTCACCCCGCAATATGCCGATTATTACAACTCCTACCACGCGCGCTTCGGCTATTATGTGAAGGTGCAAAAAGTTGAAGTGAGCCGCGAGTTGGCCGATCAGATGATTGCTGCGGCGCAAGCGCGTGGTTCGGTGCCCAAACTATTTTGCTCCATTGCTGCCTCTGACGTGCTCAATGATTTTGAGATGTTCAGCGCGGTGCGCTCGACCTTCTTTCCGGATGCGATCATGAAACGGTTCACCAGCATGCCCGGGGTTGAGACCACGATCATCCGCGAAGATGATATCGGACAGAACATTCGCACCAACTGACGCGGCGCGTCTACCCCTGCACCTGTGGTAGCGCCCCGCCCGCGCCGCGCTGAACCCTTCTGTATTGTTGCATGGCTTTTCAGCCCAGTGCCGCCGAGCGTAGCGAGGCCACGGCCAGCGGCAGTCATTTTTCAGCTTGCTGAAAAATACGCCGTGGGCGACGGGGGAGCTTTTGCCCCTCCCTGAGCCCGCGGCGATACGGCTATTTACGGCCCTCAACCCCATACCCAACCGGACAGGGCAAGCGCCCTGTTGGCTCCAGTATTTCTTGCAAATCATCCTCCAGCACCAGGCAGGAAAGCTTGCGGCCAAACACTGCGCCAGTATCCACCGCGATTCGGTTGCCGTGGTTTTCCACCTCCTGCACCGGGGAATGGCCATGCACCACCACTGCACCAAAATCGATATCACTGTCCAAAAATGGCTGGCGGATCCACATCAGATCATATTCCGTTTGCTCACTCAAACTGCGGGCCGGGTCTACTCCGGCATGGGCAAAGAAATAACCACCAATATGGATATGTGATTCGCAGGCCTGCAGCCAGTCATAATGCGCCTGTGGGAGGGCCTTGGCAAAAGCATCGCGCATCGCAACTGCATTTTCTTCCTCTGCATCCGGCACGCCGTAACTTGCCAATGTCTGCTGCCCGCCCGTCACCGGGTTGAGCCAGTGAAACCGCCGGCCATGCAGGCTGGGCGGGTCTTGCAGGAACAGCGTGACAAACCGGTCATGGTTGCCATTCAAAAACCGGGCCGGAAGCTCGGGGCGGTTGGCCTGCATCAGGTTTTCCAGCACACCCCGGTTTTGCGGCCCACGGTCCATATAGTCGCCCAGATAGATCACCAGCGGCTTATCATGGGGCCGCGCCGCAAGGTCCATCTTTATCCGGGCCTGCATTTCCTCCAGCTCGACCAAGCAGCCGTGGATGTCCCCGATTGCGTAAATCCTGTATCCGTCGGTCTTGCTCATCGAGGCCTCCTGGAGCGCTTCCAGTTTGAAAAAACAAGCCGCGCTTGCCGCATGGGGTAAAATCAGGGCGGGCCCGATCCGTATTGCAATGCGCCCCATAGCAAGAGAGTGGCGGTTTGTCTAGGGCTGCACATGGGCTTCTCAGGCCAGCAGAGCGGCTTTAGGCAATTGTTTTCACATGCAATTTATTGAATTTTGCAATGCGTGAGCACATGGCCAGGCGGATGCAGCGCGTCTGGTGGTGCACTGTTTTACCGTATCGCACCCGCGCTGCCGGGCAGCATCTTCACTTGTGGATATCTGGCAAATATCGGGCCAGGCATATTGCACCGCAGCATTCCCGCCCCCACATATATCGGGAAAGGAGAATTCCTATGAACACACATTCAAATCTTACCGTTTCGCTTTCGGGCTTTGATGGAGCCGCCCTCAAAAAATTCCGCAAATTCAGCCTGTTTATTGGTGGGTTCTTTTTATTGCTCGGATTGCTGGGCATTATCCTGCCCAGTGTGCTTTCGCTTGTTGCCAGCGCCTTCCTTGGCTGGATGCTGCTTACGGGTGGTTTTCTGAGCCTCTATTTTGCCTTCCTGGCCAAATGGCGCTCGGCATGGGCTTGGGTGAAGGCGATTCTACTGACCTTCACCGGCAGCCTGATCCTGTTTAATCCCGTGGCGGGCATTTTAGCGGTAGCGCTGCTGATCACACTATATTTGCTGATGGATGCCGTGGGCAATTTCACGCTCGCGCAAGCTCTCTACCCGCATAAGGGCTGGGGGTGGATGGCCGCCAATGGGGTGCTCTCGCTCGGGCTTGCCCTGATCATGGTTTTTGCCCTGCCTGTGGCAACAGTGGTGCTGGTCGGGCTTTATCTTGGCATCAGCCTGTTATTTGACGGCATCGCCCTGATCATGCTCGGGTTGGCATCCAGGCATATCGAAGGGTAACAATCGGAACCCATCCATGCCCGCCACGGGCACAGGAGCCAAAGCGCGGCGCGAACGGAACGCTGCAAAACAGAGCAGTGTTTGCGCGCCGCAACCGTCTTTTATTGCAGGCATTATTTTACCCCGCGCCCGGCAGGCATGGCATCCGCCCTGTCGGAACCAGTAGTTCCTGCAAATCATCCTCCAGCACAAGGCAGGAAAGCTTGCGGCCAAACACCGCCCCGGTATCCACCGCAATGCGGTTGCCGTGGTTCTCCACCTCACGCACCGGCGTGTGGCCATGCACCACCACTGCACCAAAATCACCCCTGAAACTCAGAAACGGTTTGCGGATCCACATCAGGTCATATTCCGTTTGCTCATCCAGCGCGCGAGCCGGGTCCACCCCGGCATGGGCAAAGAAATAGCCGCCAATATGGATCGAGCGCTCGCAACTCTCGATCCAATCCAGATGCGCTTGCGGCAGGGCCTCGGCATAGGTGCCCCGCATCGTTTCAGCCTTTTCAGGCGTGGCCCCGCGCACCCCATAGCTTTCAAGCGTAATCTCTCCGCCCATCACCGGATCAAGCCAGTGGTATTGGCAGCCATGCATGCCCAGCGGCTCTTGCAAAAACAGCTTTGAGTAGCTGTCATGGTTGCCATAAAGAAAGCGCGCCGGCAGGGCGGGGGTGTTGGCCGCCATCAGGTTTTCCAGCACGCCACGGCAATCCGGCCCGCGATCCATATAATCCCCGAGGTAAATCACCAAAGGCTTGTCATGGGGGCGCAGCGCAAGGTCTGCCGCTATCCGCGCCTGCATTTCTTCCAGCTCGGCCAAACAGCCGTGGATATCACCAATCGCATAAATCCTGTAACCGCCGGTCTTGCTCATCGCAGCCTCCATAAAATAACCCCCGCAGTTGCCTCCGGGGGTTAATAACTACTTAACAGTTCAACTCCAGTTTCTTTCGCGCAATTTATTCCCAAAACCGGTCCCGCTTTTGGGGTCGCGCTAAAGCTCAGAGCATCCCCTCACGCTGCAATTTCTTGCGTGCGAGTTTACGGGCGCGCCGAATCGCTTCAGCCTTTTCACGGGCTTTGCGGATGGAGGGCTTCTCGAAATGTTGCTTGAGCTTCATTTCACGAAAAACGCCTTCACGTTGGAGCTTTTTCTTCAGGGCACGAAGCGCCTGATCGACATTGTTGTCACGAACCATTACCTGCATGGTGTAGTCACCACCTTTCTAATCAGTGTTGCATAAGTGCAGGAGTGCGCTCTATACCAAGGGGGCAGCAACTTGTCTAGGGTATCACCATGGCCAAACGCAAATCCGAGGAAGACCATCTGGCAAAAGCAAAGCGCGCGATTATCACCGCCGCCCTGCCCCATGTGCAGTTTGACGGCTGGTCGGAAACCACGCTGAAAGCGGCGATTGTCGATTCGGGTGTGGATGCAGGGCTGGCCAAGCTTGCCTTTCCGCGCGGCGCGGTTGATCTGGCGCTGGGCTATCACTTTCAGGGGGATGCCGATATGCGCGCCGCGATGGCCGCGCTTGATCTTGATGCGATGCGCTATTCAGCCCGGGTTGCCAGGGCGATCTCCATCCGGCTTGATCTGGCTGATAAAGAGGCCGTGCGCCGCGCCATGGCATTTTTTGCCCTGCCGATACATGCGGCTGATGGTGCCCGGGCGCTCTGGCACACAGCAGATGCGATCTGGGAAAGCCTCGGCGATACCTCGCGCGATTATAACTGGTATACCAAGCGCATGACCCTCAGCGCGGTATATTCCGCCTGTGTGCTGTTTTGGCTGGGTGATAAAAGCGAGGAAGGGGCGGAGACCGAAGCCTTCATCAACCGCCGCATCGCTGATGTGATGCGCTTTGAGAAAACCAAGGCGAAGTTCCGCGAAAGCCCGTTTGGCCAGAGCCTTTCACGCAACCTTGGCGGCTTTCTGGACGGAATCAAAGCCCCCATCGCCCCGGATGATCTGCCTGGTAAGGTTAATAAATAAATCTGTATCCCCCATGCTATCGGCAGTTTGAATATACACGCTACGGCCCACCACCCTGCCGAGCCCTAGGCTAGGCACGCGCCCGGTGAGGGGGGCGAACAGGGGCGCAGCCCCTGTAGCGATCGGTTGGAATCTGGAGCAAACATTAGCTGTTCAATTTGATATGATAACTTCCCCCACCTTTTTGGCTGATTTGGCAGCGATTGTGTAGGCGGTTTTAACCGCCTCTATATCGAATCTCTGAAAGGTCTCACGCACCTCTGGGCGGTCGTTAAGAGACATTATGAAGCGGCCTGAGATCGTGCTGAGAACAACCGCCAGCAACGCAAAATCAGCGCGGCTGAACAGGTCTTTTCCGTAGTCATTCTCGTTGCCCCAATAGGGCGGGTCCAGATAGAAGAGCGTGCCCGGCCGGTCATATCGCCGGATCACATCCGCATATGGGAGGCACTCGATATGTGCGCCCGCGACAAGGCTGTAATTCTGGATACTATTTTTGCGCTTCTCCACCATAATAGGCTGCATCAATCCCAGCGCTTCAATGTTGTTTTTCAGCCCCTCGACCTTTTCCAGATCAAGCTCCCGAAGGCGGCTCTTTACCTGTATATCGGCAATAGAAATTTTGACCACTTCATCCATATTCAAGCCGCCTTCGTTTTTTGATATTTGCCAACCACGCGCGGCGCGGTATAAGAGGTCATGGGTTGAGGCTTGAGACGCACACCCCGGGCACCATAACGGCGCGGCCAATCTCCGCTGGATGAAGACCAAGGATCGAAGAAATCACATCTTCACCTTTTTCCAACGGGAAGCGGATCGTGCTAGAAATAGTCGCGGGAGGAAGGCCATACTCGGCCTCGATCTCGGTAAAGGTCGCGTACCCCTTGCTCTCAAGGTGGTAGCGGATTTTCCCTCGGCTCCAGTTATCTGCGCCCATGTCGCGTCTCCCGTTTTTCCTGTTTCGCGCCGGTCCTGCAAGACCGGTTTATTTTAACGCTTTCGTATCTGATATGAGAGAGCGCACAGAACAATAATTCATCAATCAATGTATTATTGTGTTGTTGTCGTAAGATTGGGAAAATAGTGCAATATTTCAATTTTACAAACGGAATCATAATGTTACCGGACGGCGGCAATGAATAATCCAAAAAGTGACAAATTGCCGTCGTTCCGAGACGATCTTTCTCGTCGGTTGCGGGTTTTGGAGCAACAGTTCAATAATCGCACGGAGGCCGCTAAAGCCGCTGGCGTGGTCACACGAACCTATCAGACATGGATGGGTGGATGGTCGTTCTGTGCCCTCCATTGAGGCCATGGCACATCTAGCCCAAGCCACCAACACCCCGCTGGACTGGATCGCCTTCGGCATCAACGCCGATCTGCCCAGATCAGACACCTTCGCCGCAGGCGTCGAGCCACCCGATAATTACGACTGGATGAAGAATATCCTTGATTTATTGGGGGATGTGTATCGTTTCGCCGAGCATAACCCGCCACCAGACAGCCTCTACCACAAAGCCGCCGACATTATATAAAGAGATCATCAAGTGGGAAGACTCCGAGGATCGCGCCCGCGCCATCACCATGGCCATCGGCATTCTGGCACCGACCATCAAGCCACCGGAACCCGAGCCTGAAACAACAGAAGACAA